>JANXSV010000107.1 GCA_025356505.1 Methylovirgula sp. | reverse complement strand
CCGAGCGCGAGCAGCAAAGGCAAGTTCTGGTCGCGGAGCAAATGCGCTTGGCTCAATAAAGCCGTGCTTACCCATAGACTTCCCGCTAACAGGATAACAATCTGCAGATTTATCACCAGCTCCGGGGCTACCCCGATCAATCTTGAAAGGGCTACGGCTGGCAAGTAAAGCCAGACCGACGCTGGTGGGTTCGCCTCTATGACGTCAACATAGAGCCTTTGACCGTCGAGAATTCGCTCGCAAACGGTGATGAGCCACGAAACATCATCCACCAGTGCGACAGTTGGCCAAACGAACAATGTGGCAAGCCCCAGCAATGCCAGCGGCCATATTTTGCGCCATGAGTCTGCTTTTGGTTCCGCGATCGAGCGGCCAGTTGTCATGATGAACGACCATCGAAGCAGGATATTTCAGGCATTTGGCAGGATGACGTCACGTTTGCAGACTTTTCTTTGCTGTCGAATGCATCCAGATTGCATGGCATCGGTATGATAAACGTAAAGAAATCCCCGTTTTCTTGAGAACAGAGGTATTGTTTGCGCTTTCACATTTAGCCTAATACTTCGTGGCCGCTGAAGTCGACCTCGACAAAGCCTGCTGCGTGTTACACGTTAGCATTCTAAATTTGGAGATGACATGTCAGATGCAAAGCTAAAACTTGGTTTGGTCGGCCTTGGAAAAATAGCGGTTGACCAGCATTTGCCTTCGATCAGTGAAACCGGACTGTTCGATCTCGTTGGCATAGTCAGTCAGCGGGGATTGACTGTTCCAGGCGCCAGGACGTTTGCGACGCAGGCCGAGATGCTGGCGGCCATGCCCGAATTGACCGCGGTTGCAAGTTGTACCCCGCCTTCGGTGCGGCATGATGCGACAATTGAGGCGCTGCAGGCTGGCAAACATGTGCTCATCGAAAAGCCGCCAACGGCGAGCGTCGCAGAACTTGCTGATATGATTTCAGTTGCCGCATCGACTGGACGAACGCTGTTCGCAACATGGCACTCCCAGTTCAATGGTGCGGTGGATCAAGCCGCAAGCATTTTGCAGGCGCGGCCGCCCGCGCAAGTCAACATTATCTGGAAAGAAGACGTGAGACGCTGGCACCCGGGCCAAGAGTGGATTTGGCAGGCAGGGGGATTTGGGGTCTTTGATCCGGGCATCAATGCGCTTTCTATTCTAGTTAAAATCATGCCCAATCCGGTTTTCGTTGCCACATCTGACATGGTTTTTCCGTCCAACCGCGACACTCCCATTGCCGCAAGTTTAAAGTTGCGGTCGCATGGCGTGGATGCCGTGCACGCTGAATTTGATTGGCGGCAGGAGGGCGAGCAGACGTGGACAATTTCAGTGACTCTGAGGGACGGCGGCACGTTGGTTCTGACTAACGGCGGAACAAGGCTGTTTGTTGACGGCCAACCGGTTCTTGCGGAGGCCGATCAAGAATATCGCCATATCTATCGCCGGTTCCATGAGCTAATCACGCAGGCAAAAAGTGATGTTGATGCGCGGCCTCTAAACATAGTGGCCGACGCTATGCTGCTGGGCGTGCGTCGTGAGACCGACGCTTTCAACTGGTAGGCGTTTGAAAAAAGGCGGAGGGTGCATCCTCGCTTGTGTCAAAAGGTGCTGCGTCGAACTCGATCCGTCTTTTTGAACTTTTCCGCATTGGCTTCGGTTTTGGTTATTGGTCTCGAAAGAGGGCAGTAGCCTTTTCCCTAAAGGCGAGGCGGTATAGGCGCGGTTGCGATATTTGGTCTCGATGGTGCGCGCCGGATATCCGCAATTTAGAGTTCGGTTGTCACATTTTGCCATTGACGGATGCTGATGACTGGGCAATCGTCGTTGCTAGCATGTCAGAAGTAAAGGTCGGACTGCTCCTTTAATCAGATAATTCCGGGAGGTTACATTGGCGAGCACAATGCAAGGGCCAGCACTCTTTTTAGCGCAATTTGCGGGCGATGTTGCGCCCTTTAACTCCCTTGATGCTATTTGCAAATGGGCCGCCGATCTTGGTTACAAAGGCGTGCAAATTCCGACCTGGGACGCGCGGTTGTTCGATCTTGACAAAGCTGCCACTTCGAAAACCTATTGCGATGAGGTTAAGGGGACCGCGACTCGTCATGGATTGGCAATCACCGAGCTATCAACGCATTTGCAAGGTCAATTGGTGGCAGTTCACCCCGCTTATGATGACCTATTTGATGGCTTTGCCCCGGCTCACCTGCATGGAAAGCCAAAAGCCCGGCAGGAATGGGCGGTAGAGCAACTCAAGAAGGCTGCCGTTGCTTCGAAGCACCTTGGCCTTAACGCGCATGTAAGTTTCACGGGCGCACTGGCCTTTCCTTACCTGTATCCTTGGCCGCAGCGGCCACCCGGCCTGGTTGAGGAAGCATTTAAAGAACTCGGCAAACGCTGGGTGCCGATTCTGAATGCCTTTGATGAAGCCGGAGTGGATGTCGGATATGAAATTCATCCTGGTGAGGATGTATTTGACGGCACGACATTCGAAATGTTTTTAGCTGCTACCAAAAATCACAAGCGCTGCGCAATTAATTATGATCCGTCGCACTTCCTGCTGCAGCAATTGGATTACCTGAGCTTCATCGATATTTATCACAGCCATATCAAAGCCTATCACGTGAAGGATGCCGAATTTAATCCCACGGGGAAACAGGGCGTGTATTCGGGCTATTCATCTTGGACGGAGCGGGCAGGCCGCTTTCGGTCTTTAGGTGACGGACAAGTGGATTTTGCTGGAATTTTCTCCAAGCTGGCCCAGTACGATTACAAGGGGTGGGCTGTGCTTGAGTGGGAATGTTGCTTGAAACATCCGGAAGATGGCGCGCGCGAGGGGGCACCGTTCATCGAAAATCACATTATTCGTGTCACGGAAAAGGCGTTCGACGACTTTGCCGGTGGTAGTATCGACAAAGCGCAGATTCGTCGTACGCTCGGCCTCGGCCGTCGGTAAGGAGTTCTCCATGGCAATTGAAGCTTCAAAACATAAGACGACACAGCGCAAATTGCGTCTTGGCATGGTTGGTGGCGGTGAGGGTGCTTTTATTGGAGCCGTTCACCGGATTGCGCTGCGAATGGATGACCAATTTGAGCTGGTAGCAGGCGCTTTTTCTTCAGATCCGGCTCGCGCAAAGGCCTCGGCACTAACTTTGGGCATTTCTGCGGATCGCGCCTACGGTTCGTTCCAAGATATGGCCACGGTAGAGGTGGCGCGCAGCGATGGCATAGATGCCGTGATTATTGTGACTCCTAATCATATGCATGGCCCTGTGGCAAAAGCGTTTTTAAAAGCGGGCATTCACGTCATCTGTGACAAGCCTCTGACAACAACGGTTCAAGACGCAGAAGAACTGGTTGAATTGGTCAAAACCAGCGGCAAGCTGTTTGTACTAACTCATAATTACACCGGCTACCCGATGGTGCGGCAGGCTCGGGCAATGGTCGCGGCTGGGGAACTTGGCGTCATTCGGCTTGTTCAGGTGGAGTATCCTCAAGACTGGCTCACGGAGGCAGTAGAGCAAACGGGACAGAAGCAGGCGTCTTGGCGCACAGACCCAGCCCGTTCGGGCGCGGGCGGCTGTATCGGCGATATCGGAACCCACGCCTATAATCTTGCCGGCTTTGTGACGGGCCTGAAACTCGAGGCTCTGTTGGCGCAACTGACCAGCTTTGTTCCGGGCCGTTTGTTGGACGACGATTGTCAGATATTACTGCGTTATCAAGGTGGCGCGCGTGGTTCACTGTGGGCCAGTCAGGTCGCAGTCGGGCACGAAAACGGCCTGAAACTGCGCGTCTACGGGTCCAGAGGGGGCTTGGAGTGGGTGCAGGCTGATCAGAATTATTTATGGTTCACGCCGTTTGGAGAGCCAAAGCGCCTGATTACGCGCGCCGGCGCAGGTGCCGGCTCGAGCGCGGCGCGTGTGACCCGCGTTCCAAGTGGCCATCCGGAGGGATATCTGGAAGGCTTTGCCAATATTTACACGGAAGCGGCACTTGCGCTTCGGGCCGCCATCGACAATTCGCCGCTCGACCCGGCTGTAGTATACCCAACCGTGCAAGATGGATTGGACGGTATGAAGTTCATCGCCGCTGCGGTCGAGTCTTCCAACAACGGCAATGTCTGGGTGAAACTCAAATGAGCGGCGTCGGTGCTCAAATTCCGGTCGTAAGTTGCCAGAATTTGAGCCACCGCTATGGGCCGGTAGAAGTGTTGAGCGATATATCCCTTGATTTTTATCAAGGGCAGATACACGCGATTATCGGCGAAAATGGCGCCGGGAAATCCACACTTATGAAGATTCTAGCGGGGCATCTACGCCCGACGTCTGGTATCCTCACGTTCGATGGGCAGCAGGTGACATTTTCCAGTCCCTATCAAGCTGAAGAGCGCGGGATTGTCCTTGTGCATCAGGAGATCTTGCTCGCCCCGCACCTTACCGTTGCTCAGAACATATTTCTTGGTCGTGAAATCCGGCGCTTTCTTGCCGTAAATGATGCGGAAATGAACGCAAAAACGGTGCGCGTGCTAAAGGATCTTGAAGCTGATATCGCGCCGGATGATCTGGTTGAGAACCTGTCGATAGCCCAGCGTCAACTGGTGCAGATTGCCAGGGCTTTGTTGCTGCCCCAACGCTTGGTGATTTTTGACGAGCCAACCGCATCACTAACACCCATGGAAACGGATGCACTGCTTAAGCTCATCGTGAAGATCAAAGCTTCCGGGGTTGCGATTCTGTACATTTCGCATCGCCTGCCGGAAGTGAAACTGGTCGCAGACCGTGTTTCTGTTTTGCGGGATGGCAAACTCGTGGAAAGCCGCTCCGCCGCAGGGCTTGAGCCGGTCGATATGGCGCGGATGATGGTGGGGCGGGATATGGCGCAGCTGTATCCGGAAAAAATTCTACCGCTATTGCGAAAAATGGCTATGGACGTTGATGGTTTCACTGTTCCAGGTTTCGTGGATGCAGCCAGTTTTAGGGTTGGATTTGGCGAGATCGTGGGTTTCGCGGGCTTGATAGGTGCCGGGAGGACAGAACTGTTCGAGGGGCTGGCGCGTTTGCGTCCATCGCGCGGAAACGCTTCTCTTAAAGGTATAGCGTTTCAATCCAGCCCAAAAGCCGTAATGGAGTCTGGCTTCGTATATCTGAGCGAAGACCGCAAGGGCAAAGGGTTACTGCTCTCACAACCTCTGGGCACAAATCTTACGCTCGCGGCGCTCGAAAAATTTCAGGTCTGGCGGGTTATTGATAGGCCTAAGGAGGCTGCGGCACTTTCACAAGCTTTCGACGATTTTGATATTCGCGCCAAATCTTCAGACATGGTCGCGGGGCAGTTGTCTGGCGGAAATCAACAAAAACTGTTCCTCGCAAAAATGATGCTGATGACGCCGGATGTCATTGTAATTGATGAGCCGACCCGGGGCGTCGATATCGGAGCGAAGCAGCAGATCTATCGCTTTATCGCCAAACTTGCTGAGGGCGGGAAGGCCGTGGTGGTTATCTCTTCAGAAATGCCCGAAATCATCGGTCTATGCCACAGGGTTTATGTGATGCGCTCAGGACGGATTGTCGCCGAAATCAATCAGGATTCCATGGATGAGGAGTCGATCGTGGTGCATGCAACGGGCGCGGTGAAGGCCGTATTCAGCGCGGTTTGTGTATGACTGTCATGACCAAGACCCGGGCGCGATTTAATCTCAAGGCCGCAGCTCCTTTTGTTGCACTTTTTGTTCTCATCGCATTGGGTGCCTTTGTGCATCCCAAATTTCTGACGTTTGACAATCTTGTGCAGAATGTTGCCACGAGGACTTCATTCATTGCGATTATCGCAATTGGTGCGACTTTTGTAATGGCATCAGGCGGACT
Source organism: Methylovirgula sp. (assembly GCA_025356505.1). Classification (GTDB taxonomy): domain Bacteria; phylum Pseudomonadota; class Alphaproteobacteria; order Rhizobiales; family Beijerinckiaceae; genus JANXSV01. Next base: position 9,760 of record JANXSV010000107.1, on the reverse strand, counting down.
TGATTTATCGGTCGGGTCCATCGCCGCCTTTGTAGCGGGGGTGATGCTCATATATTTGAAGTCCGGCGGGCCCGAGGCAGGTGTTGGCATGATTGCTCTGGCCATCGGCTTGGCCATTCTTGTGGGGGCTGCATGCGGTCTTGCAAACGGTTTGATCACAACTGTGGGCAAAATTGAGCCCTTTATTGTGACCTTGGGCACTATGGTGATATTGCGATCGCTGTTCACCTATCTGGCCAATGGCGGGTCTATCTCCATATCCCCGGACCTCAAAGATATATACGCACCCGTTTATTCTGGGACTTTTGTCGGCGTTCCCATTCCAGTTTTGACTGTGCTTGCTGTAGCGGCGGTTGCGGCGTTTCTGCTGTATCGCACAGTATTTGGCCGCCACGTGATTGCAGTTGGCAGCAATGAGGACGTCGCGCGCTATTCGGGCATTGCGGTCAATCGTGTCAAACTGTGGACCTACATCATTCAAGGGATTTGTGTAGGCATCGCTATCACGCTTTATGTGCCGCGCCTCGGCTCGGCGAACTCTGCGACGGGGCTCTTCTGGGAACTTCAGGCGATCACTGCCGTTGTGATTGGCGGAACCCTGCTTAAAGGCGGCACTGGCCGCATTGCGGGAACTGTTGCAGGGGCTTTTCTGCTCGAAGTCATCGGCAATATTCTAACCCTTTCCAACGTCAACGTTTACCTGATCGGCGCAGTGCAGGGCACGATCATCATCATCGCTATGCTTGTGCAGCGCAGCCTGATGCGAAAAAGTTAATCCGCGCCTTGGCACGGCTTGAAAGCGGCAAGGATTGAGCCGTGGTCGATCAATCTTACAAAATCTAGGGAGATTCTTATGAAGAAACTGATGATAGGGCTTGCAGCACTCTCGCTGGCAGCGGGCCTCGGCGTGGCAAGCGCCGAAGATCAAAAGCTCACCGTTGCCGTTTCAATTCCAGCTGCGGACCACGGCTGGACCGGCGGCGTTGTCTATCACGCGACGCGTGCAGCAAAACTGCTCGAGGCTGCCCATCCGGGCTTGAAAATCATCATCAAGACGTCGCCTGACGGCGCATCTCAGGCAAGTGCGCTTGAAGATTTGACCACGCAGGGCATCAACGCGCTTGTCGTGTTGCCACATAATTCAGACGAGCTTACCGGCCCGATCAAAAAAGTTAAAAGCAAGGGCGTTTTCATTACAGTTGTTGATCGCGCTCTGTCTGATCCAACGATCAACGATCTCTATGTGGCCGGTAATAATCCGGAGCTTGGCCGTGTGGCAGGACAATATATGAAAGAAAAGCTCGGCAAAGCCGATATCGTTGTTATCCGGGGACTGCCAATTGTGATTGATGAGGAGCGGCAAAAAGGTTTTGATGACGCGATCAAGGGGTCTGACATCAAAGTTCTCGACAAGCAGTTTGGCAACTGGTCGCGTGACGACGCTTTCAAGGTGATGCAGGACTATCTCACAAAATTCGCTAAAATTGATGCTGTTTGGTGCCAGGACGACGACATGGCTGTCGGCGTGCTGGAAGCCATCAAGCAATCCAAGCGCACGGACGTAAAGCTGGTTATCGGCGGTGCCGGCATGAAAGACATGATCAAGAAGGTTGCCGACGGAGATGCTATGATGCCAGTCAATGTGTTGTATCCGCCTGCTATGGTGGCCAGCGCCTTGGAAATGACCGTATCCGGCCTCTACGATAAAGTGCCAGTGCGCGGTAAGTATATTCTTGATGCGACTTTGGTGACCAAGGAAAATGCAAAAGAATTCTACTTTCCAGATTCGCCGTTCTGAGAATCACACTGCACATCAGAGCGACATAGAAGGCGGATCCGTCCGCCCTTCTTATTCCAACGGCGGTGGTGGCTCAGTTCCGGAGCGCAAAGGCAGTTCATCCATGCGCAGCAAAAACAAAAGCGAACATAGGTATCCCACAAGAGCCGCGGCGAAAATCTGACGAAATGCAGATGTCGCGGCAGCCCCTTCAAGCGTGACGTGGCCCGCATGACCGCCGCTTATGGCGGCGGCACCGCCAAGCAAAATGGCACTAAAACCAGCCACGATGAGCGCGCTGCCCAGCGATCTGAAAAAGTTCATCGTGCCTGTCGCAGTGCCCATCAGATGCGGCAAAACAGCGTTTTGAATGCTGACAGTGGTTACGGGAAGCAATGTACCCAGACCCAGACTGACGAGTGTGATGATAACCTCCACCCAGAACAGCGAAAGCGCGCTTTCAAACACCGTCAAGGCAAGCATGCCAACTGATGCGAGTATCAGCCCCGCGATAGGCAGGCGTTTATAGTGCTTCATGTGGATCATGACACGGCCGGAAAGGGTAGCTCCTATAACTGTGCCAAGCATGAGCGGGATAAGGGCAAAACCGGAATTTACGGCGCGCATACCAAGAACTTCTTCAAAGAATTGCGGCATGTAGATTGTCATGCCAATATATGTGCCCATGCCGAAAAAAGCGGAAAGTGTGCCGTTGCACACCGTGGGGTTTGCAAGGAGTTCAACCGGGATAAGTGGCTCCTCAGCTTTGGCAAGCCTGAGGGCGAACATCATCCAAAACAGCGTAGAAATTGCAAAAAGCTCCAGAATTTGTGATGAGCCCCAGGCAAAGCGGGTGCCGCCAAGGCTAAGAGCAAGCATCAGCGCCACGGTGGCACCCATCAGGATCACAGCACCAAGAACATCCAGTTGATGTGGGCGCTCGTGACGCGGCAGACGCTTCAGGGCGTTGCTCGTCATATAATAGGCGATGATGCCCAGTGGCAGATTTATCCAGAAAATCATCGACCAGTGCAGATATTCCGTAAAAAGGCCGCCGAGCACAGGACCGGCCAGACTGGCGCTGACAAACACTGTTGCAATATAAACCTGATAACGCCCGCGTTCTTTGGGGGCGATAATATCTGCAATGATCGTTTGAGCCAGCGAGATGAGCCCGCCGCCGCCAAGACCTTGCATCGCGCGGGCGGCGATCAGCGTCAGCATGGTTGGAGCAAGGCCGCAAGCGATCGACCCAAGGGTAAAGATGACGATAGCGATCAGGAGCACGCCGCGGCGTCCATGAATATCACTGAGTTTGCCGTAAAGCGGGGTAACCGCTGTAGCTGTGAGAAGATAGACGCTGGCGACCCAAGAAACCTGATCGGCATCGCCAAGATCACGGCCGATAGTGGGCATTGCGGTTGCGATGATGGTTTGATCCAGCGCGCTAAGAAACATCGCAAGGATGATACCGACAACGATCGAAGTTATATCTTTGTGGCTCAGAACGGGCACGGGTGGCTGTACGGTGGCATGCATATCGAAATAACAATCCTGATGAATGGCTAAGGTTGCCCCATCGGCGTGAAAATCAAGGCTCTGGCATGACGATTTGCCACATGATCTGCTGCCTGAGAGTTTTTTTTGGGGTTCGCGACGATGGAACCTGTTTATTTCATCCCCACCGGGGCAATTCAAGCTAGAATAGCGATAGTCAATTTTCGGAGTTAAACAGATGAGAAACTTAAACCGCGCTGCCAATGCTCTGCGCCCTGTATCCATTGAAAGAAGCGTAGCGCGATATGCGGAAGGCTCTTGCCTGATAAAATTTGGTGGAACGCATGTCTTGTGCACGGCCTCTCTTGAAGAAAAGCCTCCGGCATGGTTGCGCGGGCAGGGTAAGGGCTGGGTCACCGCGGAATATTCCATGCTGCCGCGCGCCACGCACCAGCGCACGCGCCGCGAATCAACCTCGGGTAAACAATCTGGCCGGACACAGGAGATACAGCGCCTTATCGGGCGGTCTTTACGCGCGATCGTGGATCTCCCTGCCTTGGGAGAGCGGCAAATCACCCTCGACTGTGACGTACTACAGGCAGACGGCGGGACCCGCACAGCATCAATAACCGGAGCGTTCATTGCCCTGCAGGACTGCGTGACCTGGATGCAGTCCCGTTCCATGCTGAAAAATTCCCCGATCAGGGATCATGTTGCGGCTATTTCATGCGGCATAGTCAAAGGCGAGGCGGTGCTCGATCTGGATTATAACGAGGACTCGGGTGCTGAGACCGATGCTAACTTTGTGATGACGGGGGCTGGCGGCATCGTTGAGGTGCAAGGCACAGCCGAAGGCGCGCCTTTTAGTCAAGAGCAGTTTTTGGCTTTGCTTGACCTTGCCCGCGGAGGTATTTCGCAACTGATTGAACTGCAAAAAGATGCCTTTAAGACCCCGCTGACGACTTGATGGGGCTATGGAAAATTAATAAGCCACAGCCAGCCCAACTTGCCAGTATCGCCATCCACAAGGCTGATCTGGTAAATTTGACATGGCTGTCCTGGGCGAAGGTCTTAGACATATTTGCGCCCGCTAGCAGGACTATTGGAAGAATGGCGGGTGATCTGAGACATCAGATTATGCGGCAGGGACCCAGTTTCGAGCAGAGTAATCAATAGCATAGGAATTAGGGCGCATACCGATTGCGGCCATCCCATGCAAGACTGCGTCGGGATTTACGAGGAGCGCCGTGCCGACGCGCTGCGCCAAGGCGGCGACTGGCGCTTTATTTTCGAATGCTGCGCGGAAGTGGGTGGCGTTAAGCAAGCTTACAATGCGAGGCAGGATGCCTCCCGCAAGGGTTACGCCGCCGGTGGCTGCAAATGTGATGGCCATGTCCCCGGCGAAACGGGCAATGATGTTCCAGTAGGCGGCGATGGTCTGCGCTTCAAAGCTTCCGGGATTGGCGAGCGCTGCCTCGGTTATTGCGGGGCCGTCTTCTGCGGCAAGTGTAACATTGAGCGCGGCGGCGCGCGCCTTATGGATACGGACAAGGCCGGCTCCATTCATGACGCTTTCCGTGGTAACTCTGCCGTAAACACGTTCGAGCAACGGCCAAAAAGCTTCCTCGTCTGCTCCTACGGGGCCAAAGTCGATATGGCATGCCTCTGAGGAGACGGGTACATGCCGCCCGTCGGTTTCAATGAGCGCACCGATGCCAAGCCCGGTTCCGGGGCCAAGGATGAGGCGCGGGCCTGTGCCTGGTGCGATGTCCGGCCCGATCACATGCAGCCAGTCCCGCTTTATAGCTGGCAACGACAGGGCTTGGGCTTCAAAATCATTGAGCAATAAACCAGCGGCCAGACTCAGCTTTTGTGCTTCCCTTGGCCCATCGATAAGCCAATTCGCGTTGGTGAGTTTCAGCTTCAGTCCATCCACGGGTCCGGCACCGCAAGCTATCAGCGATCTCGGCTTGTTGACCAAGGTGCGGGTTGCCTCCTGCGTCGCTTCGGCAAGCCCCGCGAAATCCTTTGTATGCAACCGGGCAATGATTTCGAGCGGCGCCTCGGCATGATCAATCAGACCGAAACGTGCATTGGTCCCACCAACATCACTGACCAGAAGCGGAAATTGAAACATGAAACAGGCCCCCGGCGAATTTGGCAAAGGATTGGACATGCGCAGTCAACCTGTCAACGCTAGACAGCTCCCGAGGTGCTGTTTTATGACACCAACAGCGTTTAACGCTTGGAAAGCGGCGGCGGCGACCTTACATACCGAACACGATATCGCTCCACTTGTGAGAGGCCCCACATGCTTTCGCTGTCAAAAGACACTACCCCATATCGTAAAATATCCGACACCGGGGTCAAGGTGGAGAACCTCGGCGGTCGTGAAATTCTGATCGTTTCGGATGAGGCAATCCGACTTCTGGCCGAACAGGCGATGATAGATATTAATCACCTCCTGCGTCCCTCGCACCTCGCGCAATTGGCCAAAATTCTCGAAGATGAAGAGGCAACAGAAAACGACCGTTTTGTTGCTTATGACCTGCTGAAAAATGCAAATATTGCCGCGGGCGGGGTTCTTCCGATGTGTCAGGACACGGGCACAGCGATTGTAATGGGCAAAAAGGGCAATCACGTCTGGACTGATGGACTGGACGAAGCCGCGCTCGAACAGGGCATCAAAGACGCCTATTTTAAGAAAAACTTGCGCTATTCGCAGGTGTCGCCGCTGTCGATGTTCGAAGAGAAGAATACCGGTTCCAATCTTCCTGCGCAAATTGATATCTATGCCGCGTCCAAAGCCGAGCAAGCGGAGGACGAATATAAATTTCTATTTGTTGCCAAAGGCGGCGGCTCTGCCAACAAAACGTTTCTGTATCAAGGCACACCGAGCCTTTTGACACATGATCGAATGATTGCTTTTCTCAAAGAGAAAATTTTGACGCTGGGCACGTCAGCGTGTCCTCCCTATCATCTGGCAATCGTCATCGGCGGCACGTCCGCTGAACAGGTGATGAAGACCGTTAAACTCGCCTCGACACGTTACTTGGATGGATTACCCACCAGCGGCGGTGCGGACGGCCACGCATTCCGGGATTTGGAGATGGAGAAAGAAATCCATTTGCTCACGCAATCGCTAGGCGTTGGGGCGCAATTTGGCGGCAAGTATTTTTGTCACGACGTGCGCGTAATCAGGATGCCGCGCCATGGTGCGAGCCTGCCAATCGGGCTCGGTGTCTCCTGTTCTGCCGACAGGCAAGCCATGGGGAAAATCACGCGCGACGGTGTGTTCCTTGAAGAACTCGAACATGATCCGGCGCGATTCCTGCCCAATATTGATGAGGCCCAGTTTGCGGCCGGAGTCGTCAAAATTGATCTCAACCAGCCTATGGAAAAGATTCTCGCGACCTTGTCGCAGTATCCGATCAAGACGCGCGTTTCGCTTTCGGGGATTATGATTGTTGCAAGGGATTCCGCCCATGCGAAAATTCGCGAGCGGCTTGAGCGCGGCGAGCCTATGCCCGATTATATGAAAAACCATCCGGTCTACTACGCGGGACCAGCCAAAACCCCGGTTGGCATGGCCTCCGGCTCCTTCGGGCCGACGACCGCTGGTCGAATGGACAGTTTTGTTGACCAGTTTCAGGCTGCTGGCGGGTCAATGGTGATGTTGGCGAAGGGAAACCGCTCGTCGGCAGTGCGTGAAGCCTGCAAGAAGCACGGCGGTTTTTATCTCGGTTCCATCGGCGGCCCGGCTGCGCGCCTGGCGCAGGATTGTATCAAAAAGGTCGAAGTGCTGGAGTATCCGGAACTCGGAATGGAAGCCGTTTGGCGCATTGAAGTGGAAAATTTCCCGGCCTTTATCGTGATTGACGACAAGGGAAATGACTTTTTCAAAGAGCTAAATCTCGGCTAGGGACACCAATAGATGTTCAAAGGTTCCGATCTCGCAGTGCGTAAGGCGGCGCGCACGGGCATATCCGTGGCGGGTCCGTCAACACAGGCACGGTTGAAAACATCGCGTTTCTGAGCTGTTTCAAAATGCAGAAAAAGGTTGCTTGCCGCAAGCAATGCTGCGGCGGTGAAAGTGATGCGCGGCTCAGGTGCAGCGGGCGCGCGCATAGGCAGCACCAGCGCTTTGTCAGCGATATCAATCGCTTGCAAAAGATTATCGCCGTTAGGGAACCACGAAGCGGTGTGCCCGTCATCGCCCATACCGAGAATAACAGCATCAAACGGCAAGGGTAGTGTCGCAAGGCCGGAGATAACGGCACTAAGTCCTGCCTCTGGCGTCGGACTATCCACTAAAAGCGGAATAAACTGCGCCGCACTCGCTTTATTTATCAGGAGATGGGCCAAAACCAGTCGCGTATTGGAACGATCGGACGTTGCCGGTAGCCAGCGTTCGTCCACGAGGGTCACGCTCACATTCCGCCAGTCGAGCGTCTCATGCGACAGCGCCTCGAAAAACTGCAGCGGGGTTTTGCCGCCAGAGACAGCCAGCGAAGCGCTGCCACGTTCTGCGAGACCATGACGCAAGGCTTTTGCCACTGCAACGGCGAGCTTTCCGGCGAGGTCTGCAGATGAAGCGCACTCATGCTCGTTGTAAACAACGTCAGGCAAGGTCTTCATTCCAGGTTCTGCCATCGCGTTCGACAAGTCCGATGGAGGCAACCGGGCCCCACGTTCCTGCCACATAGGGTCGAGGCTGATCGTTGGTGATGGCCCACTGTTCGCGAATAGGGTCAATGAAGCGCCATGCTGCCTCAACTTCGTCACGGCGCATGAACAGCGTTGCATTGCCCCGGATAACGTCCATCAACAGACGCTCGTAAGCCTCCGGGATGTGACCATCAAAAGTAGCGGCAAAGCTCATATCAAGCGGCACATGCTGCAGGCGCACGCCGCCCGGGCCCGGTTCTTTTATCATCAGCCACAATTTGATGCCCTCGTCAGGCTGCAGCCGGATAACGAGCCTATTTGCTGGAATTTGGCCCATCGAAGTGCCGAAAATCGAAAATGGCACCGGTTTGAAGACAATGGTTATTTCTGACACGCGTTCGGGCAGCCGTTTGCCCGAGCGAATGTAAAACGGAACGCCCGAAAAACGCCAGTTTCCGACACTGATCTTGAGCGCCACAAAGGTTTCCGTGCTGCTGGAAGGCTTGCCGAGTTCTTCAAGATACCCTGGCACCGCCGCGCCTTCGCTAACTCCGGCGCGATATTGGCCGCGCACAGTCAAATTCGAAACCGCATCGCCCCGAATTGGTTCTAAACTCTTGAGAACCTTCAGCTTTTCATCTCGCACAGCATCCGCATCGAGTGACGATGGCGGTTCCATCGCAACCAGACACAGCAACTGGAGCAGATGATTCTGCACCATATCCCGAATTGCGCCAGAGCCATCGTAATAGGGGCCCCGGCCTGCTACGCCAATGGATTCGGCTGCGGTGATCTGGACATGGTCAATATGTGCGGAGTTCCAGATTGGCTCAAAAAGCGCATTGGCAAAGCGCAAAGCCATGAGATTTTGGACGGTTTCCTTGCCGAGATAGTGGTCAATGCGATAAATCTGGTTTTCCGCGAAGACAGCGCCAATAGCATCGTTAATTGCGTCGGCGGATTTGCCGTCTTTTCCGATCGGCTTTTCGACAATAATGCGGGACTTGGGTGTTACGAGGCCGCGCTTTTGCAGGCCCGCCGCAATGGGGCCAAACAGGTCCGGCGATGTTGCGAGGTAATAGGCGCGGATTTTGTTAGGGTCGCTTGAAAGGTGGTCCTGAAGCTTGTCCCAACCGTCATCGCCGGTAGCATCGACGGCCGCATAATCTACGCGGGCAAGGAAACGATCTATAATTTGTGCCTGATCGGCGGGAGGTGCCACATATTTAGTAAGAGCGTCGCGGATTGTTTGCTTGAACTCGTCGAGTTCCATGTGTTTGCGCGAGATGCCGACGATGCGCGTCGGCTCGGTAAATTGCCCGTCTGCGTCACGCCGGAACAGTGCCGGAAACAATTTACGGTAGGCAAGATCGCCGGTGCCGCCGAAGACGACGATATCAAAAGGTTCGACGGTCACAATGCGGCTTACCATGAAATTTCCTTATATTTTGCGCCTAAAGTCTCAAAAACAGGCACCAGCATTTAACATGGATGCGCGCGCCATGGCTAGAGCGGGCCGCGTTTTTGGCAAACTATTCCGATTTCTTCGCCATTGTGGAACGTTCCAAACTGGCCAAAGTAGGTGCGGAATCACAACATCAGCTGCATTTACGGTTTTCAGGCACCGAATTTCGCGCGCAAACATGGGCGCAACATGGCCAAAAACCGGCCAGATCCTGTAAATTTCGGCCAAACCAACATCAACACAGTCGCGAGGGCGCAAATTTAGGGCGCGCGTTTGAATTTCGGCCATTCTATCTGCGAGCCACGCGTCCACATACCCTTCAAGCTGATGCCTAGACCAAAGTTGCGCCGAGC
>JANXSV010000241.1 GCA_025356505.1 Methylovirgula sp. | reverse complement strand
CGCAGACGATAAGGCCATCGCAGCCTGCATCCATCTGCAATTGGAAACACCGCTCCATTTCGGCGTGATCGAGCGCGCCGTCTGGCGTGAATTTGGTGGTGACTGCTGGAAGAACGCCTGTCCACATGGGCTTTGCCTTTTTAAGTTTGAAACTGTTACGGCAGCTTGATGAGCCACGGAAGTGCTGGTTTAGTCGATATTGTATATAATATACAATGTGGAAGTACAAGGCCTTTGGTTGCGATTTAAACGCTAGCGTATGGCAAATGTTGAACGCCGCGCCATTGCACCACACCTTCGACTATCCCTTGGCTTTGCTTTGGCTGGTTTGGCGGGACTGCTCCCATGACAAATGCGCACATTTGGTGTCGCGCAAAGGCGCAGCGGTGGGTGGCGGGAGACAATCGTTTGCAAACCCGTGACAAGCCAGCCGGATTTGCTATATGCAGGCACGGAAATTCTTATGTGAGATTTTAAAAATGACTGATGCAGCTCCCGACACTACCCCGACTGAACAGACCGACGGCCCGTTGCCGGACCGCCTAAGCGTAAATCCCAAAAGTCCGTTTTATCAGGAGGCGGCGCTAGAGCGCGGCGTCGGGATTATGTTTGACGGGAAGGACCGCACAAATATCGAAGAATATTGCGTCTCCGAGGGTTGGGTGCGTGTTGCCGCAGGCACCGCAAAAGATCGCTTCGGCAATCTCATGACCATCAAGCTCAAGGGCGTTGTTGCACCTTATTGGCGTGAACGCGCCTAACTCAAAACCTCACAAACGCAAAAGGCGCGTTCCCTATGGAGCGCGCCTTTTTATTTGCCTGTTTTATTTTACGTCTGGATCAGAACTTACGAACCAGCGGCTCTGGATTTGCCGCATAAGTCGGGGCGGAACCGAGCATCCAACGCATGCCGATGTGGAAATCATGCGATGATATTTTGCCGACTTTGAACGGGCCTTCCGGCGAGCTGAAGCACGGCGATGAGGTCACGCAGGTTCCAACGCCCGTGGCGGCTTTACCCATATTCAGATAGCGATAGCCGAGTTCCAGCTTGGTGTTGGCAGTCACATCGTAAGACAGGCCAGTCATCAAAGCCCAGGCAAAGCTGGTTGTGCTCTTATTGACGAAGGTGTTGTGGCTGAGATTGGAAGCGCCGCCGCCGTAGGTTGCGTCAACACCATTGTAATTCACGTTCGAAAGGCTGTTGCGGGCAACACCGACACCAGCGCCGACGTATGGGGTAATGCCGTTCCACGAGCCAAGATCAGCATAGGCATTCCACAAACCGACGACCGAGGAGACATGCCCCTGATATTGATCCGAAACCTGATGCTGCGCGCCAGGAATACATGGTGGACCGCCGGAACAGGCGACATAGTAGCGGTTGCTCAAAGCGTTGATATCGGCTTTGCCGCGATATTCGAGCGTTGCGTCGGTACGGAACCAGCTGTTGACGGCATAGCCGCCACCAAAGCCGATATGCATCTGATCGCCGAGGCCCGCGCCGAAAATGCCGGCTGGAGTGCCGCCAACCGGAACGCTGGCTGCGCTATAATCGAGCAGGTCAACGCTGTATTTCGGGGTGCTGGTCATGCCAACACCGATATCCCCGCGCAAGTACCAGCCAGATGTGTCCAATCCGGACGCCGCAGGTGCAAGCACCGGAGCGGGCATCAGCGAAGGCGGAGCAGGCATGTCGGCGGCATAAGCGCCGCTTACCAGGCTGCCTAAGAGGGCTACAGAGACTGTAAGGGCTTTGAAGTTGCCCATGAGATATTCCCTTCGTAAATTATGGGCTTCGGCCCGAATAGTTCGACGACTGAAAATTGCCATAGACTTGTTAATTGGAGGTTAAGCCTAAGAATTAACCTTAATATTCGGCAAAATATTGAAGCCTCCCCGTCCAAATTCGCTGCTGTTGCCCATGCAGGAGACAATGGGCGCAGGAGACAATTCATGCTAATGCGTGCCGCGTGATTTGGCAGAAGGGCACTCATATGTGGGATATATTCTGGCGCGCCAGCGTCATTGGCATCGGCGGCACAGCGGCGATGGACGTCTGGGCAATTTTCAGAGCGCGCTTTTTTGGAGCATCCGCCCCAAACTGGGGGCCGGTTGGCCGGTGGTTTGCCTATTTGCCGAAGGGCCGGTTTTTCCATGACGACATTGCCGCTACGCCTGCCGTTGCGCATGAAAGCGCCATCGGCTGGGCGGCGCATTATATCATTGGGATGATTTATGGTGGCGTTCTCGTTGCTTTCGCCGGACGAAGCTGGCTGATGCAACCGACATTTCTTCCAGCGTGGATTGTCGGTATAGTCACAGTGGGCGCAGGCTGGTTCATCCTGCAGCCCGGTTTGGGTTTGGGATGGGCGGCAGCAAAAACCGCACATCCGTGGTCGGTGCGCGTGCAAAACCTGATTGCGCATAGTGTCTTTGCGCTTGGCATGTATGGGGCCGCGCTTTTGGTGGCAGGCGGGGTTTGACACATGCTTGAGCCGCCAGAGCCGACATCGCCGCGCCCGCTTGCGATTTACATCGACGCCGATGCCTGCCCTGTCAAGGATGAGACCTACCGCGTCGCGGCGCGCTATGGGGTCAAGGTATTCGTGGTGGCTAACGCGCGCATCAATGTGCCGCGCGAGCTGCTGATTGAGCGTATTGTAGTTGCGTCCGGCCCGGATGTCGCTGATGACTGGATCGCCGAACGGGCGCAGAGTGGTGCCATTGTCATTACAGCCGATGTGCCGCTGGCACACCGCTGTGTGAGCGCGGGGGCGGACGTGATTGCACCCGGCGGCGTGGTCTTTTCAAAACAATCCATCGGTATGGCTCTGGCGATGCGCAACCTTAATGATGATCTGCGTTCGAGCGGCGCGATCACCGGTGGGCCACCGCCATTTTCGCCGCGCCAACGTTCGGCTTTTCTATCTGCGCTGGATTTGGCCGTGGTCCGGTTGAAGCGCGCAGGTTTTGTTCCGGCCTCGCCTGTCTAACGTATGCGCCCCGAGACGCACGAGCCGCGACGCCAGCAGCGCGATCTAGGCCAGAACGCTCTTATATTGATCGCGCAGAACCTGCTTCTGCACCTTACCCATCACATTGCGCGGCAGTTCGTCGACTACGAAAACACGCTTCGGCAGCTTGAACTTTGCCAAGCGCCCATCGAGCGCCGCTGCAATATCCGCCGTTGACAGATTCGAGCTGGACTCGCGCACGATCACCGCGACAACACCTTCACCGAAATCCGCGTGTGGTACGCCGATGACGGCGCTTTCATAAACGCCAGGGATCGCGTCGATCTCGTTTTCGACTTCTTTGGGGTAGACGTTGAAGCCTCCGGAAATAATCAGATCCTTGCCTCTGCCGACAATATGGACATATCCGGTGTGGTCAATTTTGCCCAAATCGCCAGTGATGAAAAACCCGTCCGACTTGAATTCGGCTGCGGTCTTTTCCGGCATTTTCCAATAGCCTTTGAATACGTTCGGGCCTTTGACCTCGATCATGCCAATATCATCGTGCGGCAGAACAGCGCCGCTTTCAGGGTCGGCGATTCGTATCTCAATACCAGGCAGGGGCAGGCCGACGGCACCCGGCACCCGATCTCCCGAATAGGGATTGGAGGTGTTCATATTGGTTTCGGTCATGCCATAGCGCTCAAGGATGGCATGGCCGGTTTTGGCCGACCATTCGCGGTGGGTTTCTGCCAACAAAGGTGCCGAGCCGGAGATGAACAGCCGCATGTGTTTGGCAGCCGCAGCGGTAAGGCCGGGCTCGTTCAGCAGGCGCGTGTAGAAAGTCGGCACACCCATAACGACGCTGGCGCGGTCAAAATCCGACAGCACAGCTTTGGCATCGAATTTTGGATGAAACAGCATCGATGCGCCGGACATCAAAACCACATTTGTGGCCACGAAAAGCCCGTGCGTGTGATAGACAGGCAAAGCGTGTATGAGCACATCCTGAGCGCTGAATTTCCACATCTCGCTCAGCGTGAGCGCATTTGACGCCAGATTATCGTGGCTGAGCATCGCCCCTTTTGAACGTCCGGTGGTTCCGGATGTATAGAGGATGGCGGCCAGATCATCAGGGCCGCGCATCACATCGTGGAAGTCTGCGCTGGCTACAGCAGCCTTTTGCGGCAGGCTGCCATCATAAGCTGTTCCGCATGTTTCGATTTTGGCCGAGAAACGCGCGGCAATAGGCATGAGCCCTTCAAGGCGTGCCGGATCACAGATGATGAGCGCAGGCTCGGCATCGGTGATGAAATAATCAAGTTCGTTCAGCGTGTAGGCGGTGTTGAGCGGCAGAAACACGGCACCGGCACGAATACAGGCCAAATAGATAAACAGGCACGCCGGGGATTTTTCTATTTGCACAGCGACCCGGTCTCCCGGCTTGACGCCAAGCGCGGCGATGACATTGGCATAACGGGCCGTTTGTTCAAATAACGCAGCATAGGTGATCGCGTCACCATTGGGCCTGGTGATGAACAAATGCGAAGGATCGCTGATTTTTGAGCGGACGAGGCCGAACAGATGATTGGTCACAAAAAGCTCCGGAACTTAGCTGCGCTTGGCAAAAGCGGGAAGAGAGACAAGAGGCTGGTTTTTGCTGCGCAGGCTCTTACGAATGATACTGGACGCCGCCACTTCGCCGCGATTGAC
>JANXSV010000237.1 GCA_025356505.1 Methylovirgula sp. | reverse complement strand
CTTTCTGGCCCGGAGCATTTGAACGGCAGGTCAGCATAAGAAGCCCTAAACGGCGCAAAAAGGTAAGCACCCGAAACCCGGAGTGTTACATGTTTCCTGCGCGAGCGACGCCTGAGGTGCTTTCAAGATAATTGCTGGGTTAACCAACAATTTCAGACAGGCACTTCTTTGCCCGCAAAATGAGCGAGGAACTCATACTGAATTCCGTTAAACCCATTTTTACGAATTCCGGAATGAGGTCTACGCGACCGGCGGCTTCACCGCACATTCCAACCATGATCCCTGCATCGCACCCAGCTTTTGCGACCATTGTGATAGCCCGCATCACAGCAGGATTTGACGCATCATTCAAATGGGCGATTGCCGAATTTAGCCTGTCAGCCGCCATGACATATTGGGTCAGGTCATTGGTGCCAATCGAAAAAAAGGCAGCCTCTTGCGCCAGTTCGGGCGCGATGAAGACGGCGGCTGGCGTTTCGATCATGACGCCGAGTTCAAATATGGTATAAGGCTTTCTTTCGATGTCCAGCTCTTCGGCACATTGCGCGATAAGTGCGCGGGTGCGCCGCAATTCGTCGATATCTGACACCATAGGCAACATTACTTTGATATTGCCGCTTATTGAGGCGCGCAGTAACGCCCTGATCTGCATTTTAAAAATATCGGGTCTATCAAGGCACATCCGTATTCCGCGCCAACCCAGAAATGGATTTTCTTCCGGCGGAAATTGAATGCCCGCAACGGGCTTGTCACCGCCAACGTCTAAAGTGCGGATAATGACAGGGTTTGGAGCAAAGGCCTGCGCCAATTTCCAGTAACTATCGAATTGAACATCTTCAGACGGTAAAATCTTTTGCCTCATAAACAAAAGTTCAGTGCGAAAAAGCCCTACGCCCATCGCACCAGCATCCTGTGCCGCTTCTATTTCTTCTAGCGAACCTATATTTGCGGCAACCTCGATCGCCGTCCCATCAACGCGTCGATGATGATAATCCTTGAATCGTTGCAGTCCAGAGCGTTCCTGCTCGGCTCCATGTATCTTGCTGGCGTAAAACTGGCGTGCAGCCTCGGAAGGCTGCCCAAACAGCAATCCCTTTGATCCATCGAGCGCCAGTTCGCTGGCGTGCCGCAGATTTTCAATCGCTTCGCCAACACCCAGAACCGCCGGAATTCCGTGCGCCCTTGCAATGATAGCAATATGTGACGTCGCGCCGCCACGGGCGCAAACAATGCCTTTTATCCGTTTCAAAGGCGCGCGTGCCAAGTCGAAGGCACCAATGTCCTCCGCAATCACGATCGCGCCCGCAGGAACATTTTGCAGGCCGGTATCTTGCTTGCCCAACAGGGCGAGACAAATGAGACGCCCGACCGCGAAAACATCATCTGCCCGGGTGTTGAAATAAACATCATCCATGCGTGAAAAGGCAAGGCCGGTGGCGTCTGCAGTCAGCTTGGCAGCCGATACAGCATCACGGCCCTGTTTGATCATGGCGATCATTTCATCGCACATCACCTCGTCGCCGACAATTTCGCTTAAAGCGCCGATAATACCACTGTCCGCTGGAGAGATGCCGGCGTCAGCCAATGTTGCCTGCATACGTGTTTGAACGGCCAAAACGGCCGACTTCAGTTTGGCTATTTCAGCCGGAATATCCTCGGCGGCAATCGTCCTGTCGCTGACCGTAATTTGATCCGGAAAATAGGCAAACACAGAACCGACGGCAAAGCCTTCGCTGGCAGGAATACCCGTCACGGCAACGTCTGCGAAGGGCAACTGCGCGGCTGTTGCTGGATCACTATCAGGACTTGCGACGGCCAATGCGGATTGCTCTGCAGGTGCAGAGGTTTCGTCCTCTAAACCTGCCCGTGGATTTTCTAGATAGGCTATCAAAACGGAGAGCGCCTGTTCAGCATCGTCTCCAACAGCCCGTAAAATCAACGAATCATGCTCTTTGATGCCCATTAACATGAGTTTGACTGAGCTTTTCGCACTCACGGCTTTGCCGTCGCGTAAAATCTCAATGTCGCTGGTGTAAGACTTCGC
>JANXSV010000232.1 GCA_025356505.1 Methylovirgula sp. | reverse complement strand
GCGCTGAAGCGCCTCCTGGCGCGTGAGATTTTGCGCAGCAATTTCAGCATCAAAAGTACCGATAAGGGAATTCAGCTCATCGAGCGCGCCGCCCAAACGCTGCCGGTATTGCTGGGCATATTCCGGCAATTGGGAGAAAATGGCGGCAATCATCAAGGATAGAGCGAAGCTAAGGCGTCGAAGCAGGAACATGGAAGCCTCCGTCAATGGGCTTATAAAGGCACGCCGCGCAAAGGCCAAACTTAAATTGGCAATGATAGCACGCCGGCGTGCCCATCCTGCGTTCCGAACAGCAACTGCCGCCCTGAAGCATCCCAGTTAAGCGCGGTCACCGCTTCTTTGGAATTCTGTGTCGAGCGCGCTAGGATCTCGGAGCCGTCCGTCAGGCGCACCAGGATAATCCAGCCATCTTCATAGCCGATGGCCAAGATCAGAGCCTTAGGGTGAAACGCAACCTGCGACACTTTAAATTCCCGGACGCCGCATTCGCGCGGGCTTTGCCCCATCGGGCCGCCCTTGGCCTGAAATGGCCAGATGACGCTGGCCTCGGCGCCGGACGTGGCGAGCCAGTTGCCATCATGCGACCAGCTCCAGGAACGGATTTTTGCGGGGTAACCGGTCATGCGCATGTCCGCCTTATCGGCAACGCGCCACCCGTGCAGCGAATTTTCCTGCATTGATGAAACTACAAAGCGGCCGTCGGGCGAGGTGGTCACGTCAAGGTGTGAGCCTTTCCAGTCCAGCAATTCGGGTGCCGCGGCAGCGTTTGGAAACCACAGGGACACGCCATTATAGTGGCTGGCGGCAATGCGATAGCCCTTGGGCATGAATGAGAGCCCGCGCGGCGTCGTTGGCGCAATCCATGTTTTGACCTCGCCCTTCGCGTCCCTGGCGGAGAGATTCTTGCCGGCAGCCCAGGCGATGGCCCCGTCGGCGCGCGCGGTGATAGCGTCAATCCAGCGGCCTTTTTCATGGGCAAGCTGCGTGATTGCGCCGGTTGCCGTTATGGCGACGACGCGGCCATCGTCACCGCCGGTAAACAATGTGCTGCCGCTGGAGGCCGCGCAGAGAATTGCGGCTTCCTCGTGTGCAGGGATACGGGTTTCATTGCCGGGTTCGGAAATGATCACGGTGCCGTCGGCGAGCGCCAATACGGGCGTGCGGCCCAGAAAATGCGCGGCAACAACATGCGCGCCTGCATCAATGGGGCTGACACGTTCGGTGAGAGAGGTGGCGGGGGTGGTCATTTGGGTTTCATCTTCATTGCATTGGCTCTTGCACAAAGCCAATCCAAAAGGGAGGGAAAGTGCAATGAGCCGATTTTCCGGTTCCCGCTAGGGAAAGATATCTTATCAGCGGTTCAGGCCACGCACTTCTGGAAGCCGTCACGTATAAGGTCCTCTTTCAAATCCCGGCCGATGAACACCAATTTGCAATCGCGCTTTTCATCGGCGCGCCACTCACGCTGCAGATCGCCGTCCAAAATCATATGGACGCCCTGAAACACGAAGCGCTTGGGTTCATCTTTGAAGGCGAGAATGCCCTTGCAGCGTAGGATGCTCGGCCCTTCGGCTTGGGTAAGATCATTGATCCATGGCATAAATTTTTCCGGATTGACCTCTCCGTCATATTTAATCGCCACGGATTGCATGTCCTCATCATGATAATGCTTTAGGCCGTGATGGTGATGATCATGGTCGTGATCGTGGCCATGATGGTGATCGTGATCGTGGTCTTCGGCGTTCAAAAAGTCCGGCTCGATTTCCAGAATGCGTTCCAGATCAAATGCGTTTTTGCCGAGCACCGCGTCAAGCGGGACTGCACAATTCACGGTTTTGTGCAGCTTGGCATAGGGGTTGATGGCGCGGATGCGGGCTTCCACCTCGCGCAGCTCCGCTGGCGAGACAAGATCAGTCTTGTTGAGCAAGATGACATCGGCGAAAGCAATCTGGTTCTTGGCTTCCGGAGCATCCTTGAGGCGGGCTGCGAGCCATTTGGCATCAGCAACTGTGACCACTGCGTCAAGGCGTGCCGCATTGCCGACATCGGCATCAACAAAAAATGTTTGCGCCACTGGAGCAGGGTCGGCCAGACCGGTGGTTTCAACGATGATGGCGTCGAACTTGCCCTTGCGCTTCATCAGGCCTTCAATAATGCGGATAAGGTCGCCGCGCACGGTGCAACAGATGCAGCCATTGTTCATTTCGAACACTTCTTCGTCCGCACCGACGACGAGATCGTTATCAATGCCGATTTCGCCGAACTCATTGACAATCACGGCAAATTTTTTGCCATGCGGCTCGGTGAGGATACGATTGAGCAGGGTGGTTTTGCCTGCACCCAAATATCCGGTCAAGACGGTGACAGGGATTTTCGTTTCAGAAAGGGGCGGTAGTGCGGTCATTACAACTCCGGATAGGTAACTGCGACATGAGCTTTATATGGGGGGCGACGCGCTTAAAGTCACCTCTGCAACGCTGATCAAAATGCGTTTTTTGCCATTCTAAGCAGCTATCGTGCGAAACAATCAGCGACGGCCCGCAGCGCGAAAGTCGCGTTTTTACGATTTGGAGCCATAAGCGGACATGAAGACGCGGACAGCCCCGTTTGCTGCGCGGGCGATCTGCGCCTCGCTGACGTTCTGTGTGTCTTGAAATGCCGACTTATGCATGGGCCCGGTTTTGCAGAGTTGTAAAAACTGCTCGGCCGCCATCTCAATGTCATCGATGACCAATTCCCCGCGCTCAATCGCAGGCTCCAATATTTCTATCAGCCGTTTTTTCACTAAATCCGGCCCGGATTTGCAGAATGATTCGGCGAGTGCTGGAAATCTCAGCGCCTCTGCCGTGACCACGCGGTACATGTTCTGCGCAAATGGCGACAGGATCAGCGCAATGAAGCGGTGCGCCACGCGGTCGAGCGAAACCGTAATATCGGTGCTCGCCACCTCATCTTCAAAGGCGAAGATCTGGCGCGCGTGTTCTTCGCAATCTTCTTCCATGATGGCTCGAAAAACCGCGGTCTTGTCTTCATAGTGGTTGTAAAGGGTCGCTTTGGATACGCCGGAGCTGCGGGCAATTTCGTCAACGCTGGCACCTTCGAAGCCGAGCTTGTAGAAGGCACTGCGGGCACCAGCCAAAATCTGGACTTTTTTAGCGAGGGTTTTTGGTGCGCGGCTGGTGAGTTCACTGCCCCACACTGTGCGTGCTGTCGTGGGCACCTGTTTGGCTATTGTTGGCTGCGCCGCCTCTGATGCCTGTACGGTCCGGGTTTTTGTTCCGGCGGCGAGGCCGGTGCTGTTCGAAATCTGCGCCATCTAACGTTCCTAAAATAACCGTTCGGTAGGCGTTGATACTACCCGAGAGCGGCGCTTCTTACAAGAATCGAACTGAACGGTTTAGTTCCCGACGAACCCTGGTCGACCGGGTTTTGCGATCAGCGGTATGGTGGTCTTGCCGCGCATAAATGCCTAGTCTATCCGGATGCTCAAAATTTTTGAAACTTTTCCAAAACTGTTTCGTTTCTACCAAGAGCCCGCATATGGATGTGAGCATTCAGGAGTGAAAGTAGCGAGACAATAGATTATTCAAATGTATCGCGAAAGTTCCAGAATTTTTATATCTAAGTCTAGCGGGTCTGAAATCGTTAAATTCTACAGTAATACGCTAACCATCACTCAAAAAGGAACATACTATGAAAGCTTCAAAAATCTCTGCTATCATTATAGCCTCGACAATGCTTTTTGCTGGTGCGGCTCAGGCTCGCCCATTGGAAGGTCACGAAATGAACCCGACCATTTACGGAACCGATGCCAACGTTGGTTCGCCTGCGCTTTCTGGCGCTTGTGCAAACTCGGGCATGGCCTCTTGCGATGCAGTAGCGCAAATTCCAAACAACACATCGCGTGATCACATGGCCAACCAGTCGCAGGCCAGCTACTAAGCTCATTTTCCCGAGAGCGTATTCCTCGCTTGGATCAATAAAAGTGTTTCAGCTGTATCGTCTGTGCTGATTCAATTTTATAAGGTGTTGCCAAACGGATGATATTGGTAGGCCCAGACTTCGGTCAGGACTTTCTCGCCACTCTTGAGGTGGAGCGTAAGTTCCACCGGGTCTGGGCCTTCCACCTTGAGATCAAATTGTGTGCGCCAGTGGCCGGGAACATCGTCCGGCACTGCCTCGGTCTGCTTGTAAGTTCCGATTTCACCACGTGAAGTGGAAATGACAGCTGTTGGTATCTCACCTGCGGCCAGACTTTCGAGAGGGCCGCCCAGGAATTCGATCAGAAATTTACGCACGCCCTTGGGGCGAGGCTGTCCCGGCTGTCCGCCGTTTCCCAAACGCGTCGCGACCACTCTACCAAGTTTCGCTGAAAAAGGTTCGTCGGCGACCCAATGGAGCCGATAGGCGAATTTGAAGCTGTCGCCTGCCTTAGCCGGCTTTTCCGGCACCCACATGGCAACGATGTTGTCATGAATTTCATCATCTGTGGGCAGTTCGAGCAACTGCACAGCTCCCGCGCCCCAATCCCCCTTAGGCTCAACCCATAGGGTCGGACGGCGGTCATAACGCACGCCATCCTGATAATGATCGAAATTTCGGTCGCGCTGAGCCAGCCCAAAGCCCTTGGGAGACTGGTCGGAAAAGCTTGAAGCAACCACATGCGGCGGATTGTTCAGTGGCCTCCAAATGTGTTTGCCGCTTCCGGTGAGAAGGGCCAACCCGTCGGAGTCGTGGACTTCGGGGCGCCAATCGGTGGCGGTTTGCTTGGCAGTATCCGAAAACCAATACATCGAAGTGAGCGGTGCAATGCCGAAACGTTGCACATCTGCCCGCAGATGGACCTCGGCGTCGATATCCATGATCACTGCTTTTGCCCGCGCCATGACAAAGCGGAAAGCACCGGTGATCGAGGGGCCTTCGAGGCGTGCATAAAGCGTCACCGGGCCATCCGCTTCGGGGGCTTCGATATAAAATTTGGTAAAATCGGGAAACTCTTCGGCCACGCCGCCTATCGCCGAATTGAGAGCGATGCCTCGCGCCGACAGACCATATTGGTAAAGCTCACCAATAGCGCGAAAATAGGATGCGCCAAGAAAAGCCACCCAGTCATTTCGCTTCCAGTCCAGCTTGCCGCTTCGGGGCTCCTGATATCGAAACCCTGCAAAGCCGACATTCGGCGGCAGTTTCTTTGCAGGACTGTCATCGGGCATATTGAAATAGGAGGGATCATAAAGGATAGGGCGTTCAACCAGCTTGCCTTGTTCTCGATGCACAAGATGCATATCCACCGGCTTCTTAAAGAACTTCCCGAGGTGAAAAAAGGTTACCGGGTACTGCCCCGGGCCATTTGCAAACAGGGCGTGGTCCGGCCTGTAGGAAATTTTGCCATGGGCTTCATAGTCGATCTGCTCAAGAATATCCGCCGCTACAAGCTCAGGCGCCGAATATGGCTTTGACGCGAGGGCCTTCATCTCAGCCTTCAAAAGCTCGAATGAAAAGGCAGATGGCGCGCCGAGTTTCAGAGCATCAAGGCTGCTTTGCGCCGATGCTGGAAATGCCGTCGCGCTCAATCCAAGCGCGCTCAGCCCCTGCAATAGCGCACGGCGATCCATGGAAATGGGCATGGGAAATCCTTAGGTGTTTTAGCCGCGGATGGGCTCAACTTTTAGGGCAGCCCGGACAAAGCGATAAACGCCATAGAGGCTCAAAGCCACCAGCAAAGCCTGAATCGAATAGTCGATATTCGGGGGAAGTTGAAATAAACCGCCGAGGGCCCAACCGGCGGCCCAAGCCATAGCCACCAATTCTGTGCTTAGCAAAATCGCCACGCTCACCACAGTGGTGAGGTTTTCAATGTGCAAAGGTTTTTTCGTGGCCACAGGCTCGCTCCAAAGTGTGGGACTTTTTACACCTGACGATGCGCAAAAAGCAAATGGCAAGTTTTCGGGCAACTACCTCAAAAAAGCGCAAGGTACCTTGGTGCTTAGTTGTAGTGGTGAAGCGCCGCGCCGCTTTAACCCACCACCGCCGCCACTGCTTCGCGCGCGAGCTTTTCAACCGTGGCATAATCCTTTGCAGCAAGCGCTGCAGCGGGCAGCATCCAGGAACCGCCA
>JANXSV010000207.1 GCA_025356505.1 Methylovirgula sp. | reverse complement strand
GTCCTAAAAGCCCGGTGAACAAACGCGAATACGGCCCAGGCCAGCACGGTCAGCGCCGCAAGGGTAAGCCATCCGATTTCGGCACCCAGCTCAAGGCAAAGCAAAAGCTCAAGGGCTATTACGGCAATATCTCTGAAAAGCAATTTCGCGGTTACTATGCCGAAGCTGTTCGCTTGAAGGGCGATTCGGGCGCTAACTTGATTGGCTTGCTTGAGCGCCGCCTCGATGCGGTTGTTTACCGCGCCAAGTTTGTTGCGACTGTGTTTGCTGCGCGCCAGTTCGTCAATCACGGACACGTTCGCGTCAATGGCAAGAAGGTCAATATCGCCTCTTACCAAGTGAAGGTTGGCGATCTGATTGAAGTGAAGGAAGCTTCGCGGCAGTTGGCTGTTGTCATGGAAGCGGTTGCTTTGGCGGAACGCGATGTTCCGGATTATTTCGACATCGATCATGCCAAGCTTTCAGCCAAGATGACCCGTATTCCGGGCCTGACAGATGTTCCTTACGCAGTGCAGATGGAACCAAACCTGGTGGTCGAATATTATTCGCGCTAAGTGTTAATCACGAAAATTCTGAAAGAGGCCGTCCGCTTGGGCGGCCTTTTTTGTTGACGGCGGCAGCGCGCGTCGACAGTCTTTAACGGGGAATATTCTGCTTGGTTTATAAGACAACGCTCTTTCAGGCCAGGCTTAACAAGGACGACATCATGACCAAACCAGTTTCCTTCGGGGTTATTTCAACGGCGCGGATTGGCTGGGAGAAGGTTATTCCCGCCATGCAGCAGAGTAAATTGTGCAAGATCGATGCAATTTGTTCGCGCGATCTTGCTTCCGCACAGGCAATGGCGAAAAAGCTGGGCATTGCCAAGGCTTATGGCTCCTATGAGGCGATGCTCGCCGACGCTGATATCGAGGCCGTTTACAACCCATTGCCGAACCATCTTCATGTGCAGTGGTCGATTGCGGCGCTGAAGGCTGGCAAACATACTTTGTGCGAAAAGCCGATCGGATTGGATGTCAAAGAAGCTTTGAAGCTGGTTGCGGCGCAGAAAAAATATGGAAAGTTGGCTGCAGAAGCCTTTATGGTGCGCCATCATCCACAGTGGCAGCGGGCGCGGCAGCTGGTGCGCAGCGGTGAAATTGGCGATGTGCGCTCCATCCAGACGTTTTTCTCATATTTCAACGATGATGCGGATAATGTCCGCAATCAGGCCGATATTGGCGGCGGCGGTGTTTATGACATCGGCTGTTACGCCATTGTCACGGCGCGCTATATTTTTGGCGCGGAGCCGGAGCGGGTTGTGGGCTTAATCGAGCGGGATCCCAAATTTGGTACAGACAGGCTCGCCAGCGCGCTGATGGAATTCCCAGGTCAGCGCCATCTCACATTCAGCGTCTCGACGCAGCTCGTTTCATATCAGCGGGTGCAAATTTGTGGCACGAAGGGGCGTATCGAGGTTCAAATCCCGTTTAACGCGATTCCTGGTGAGGGAATGAAGCTGTTGATAGACACGGGTGCGGGGCTTTCCGGCGAGGGTATTCGCACCGAGGTGATGCCCGCGTGTGACCAATATGGGTTGCAGGGGGATGCGTTTGCCAAAGCCATTCGCGGCGAAGGCACATTTGAGTTCGGCATTGCCGACAGCATCGGCCAGATGAAAGTGATCGACGGCGTGTTCAAATCCGCCAAGCTCAACCGCTGGGTTAAGATTTAAAGCTCTGGCCGCCTCTTGCATGACTTGAGGCGGCCAGAATGAAGTGTTTGAATTCAGTACTTATTCGGCAGGTTGGGCCATGGGTTTTTCAAGCGCGGAATTGTGCCCAAGCGACCACACCAGAATAATGCCCACAACCGCACTGCAGGCCAGAAAGATCAGGCTTGCAGTGTCACCGCCGGTGCTGGTTTTCAGCATGCCGAAGACTTTCGGGCCGAAAAATCCGCCCAGATTGCCGATAGAATTGACCGCTGCGATACCTGCTGCGGCACCTGCACCGCTCAAAAACGCGGTGGGCAGAGTCCAGAACACTGGCAAGATCGAGAAGAAGCCCCATGCGGCGATGCAGAGAACGGCGATTTTAGCGGTCGGATCGGTAATTTGCGAAGCTAGAATCAGCCCAACCACCATCATGATGAAGGGGATGATGCAATGCCAGACGCGCTCGCCGGTCTTGTCCGAGTGACGACCCCAGGTGATCATGCCGATGCCGCCAACAATGTAGGGCAGGGCGGTGATGAAACCGGCCTGAACATTGGTGACGCCGAAGGCTTTGACGATCTGCGGCAGGAAAAAGCTCAGCCCATATTGCGGAATATTCAAGGCCATGTAGACGCAGCCGAGCAAGATAACGCGCGGGTTGATGATGGATTGCAGCCAAGACATTTTTACTATGGATTCGCGATTGGCGCGTTCTGCGTCAAGGCGGGACTGGAGCCAGCTGCTTTCTTCGGAGGTGAGCCATTTTGCTTCAGACGGGCGGTTGGTGAGGTAGCCGAGCACGAAAAAGGTCATGACCAAGGCCGGAATCGCCTC
>JANXSV010000203.1 GCA_025356505.1 Methylovirgula sp. | reverse complement strand
AAAATCAAACAACATGCCTCTGTCTTCCGGCATGTATTTACGAAACATAAGGCCACGCTCCAGTTGGTCAGGCGTGGTCATGATCTCAACTGAAAGTTTATGAGAACCAGACGAAGTTTCGATTTCAAGGTTTTGAAGTCCTATGCTGTCTGCACGCACCCCGATCGTTGCAGCAAACACAAATGTGAGAAAGAGAGAGGCAAACCGCATTACACGCGCCGTTTGGGACATATCCGCCTCTCCTGACCTTTATTTAGCGTGCCAAAGCCTTAAGCGCACCATATCCGGCGTATAACGCCTGCGAACCCAATTCCTCTTCGATCCGGATCAGCTGGTTATATTTGGCCAACCGGTCCGAGCGCGCTAAAGACCCGGTTTTTATCTGGCCACAATTTGTAGCAACGGCAAGATCAGCGATCGTAGAATCCTCAGTTTCACCAGAACGATGCGACATAACTGCGGTATAGCCAGCCCTCTGCGCCATATCAACCGCATTCAAAGTCTCCGTAAGAGTGCCGATCTGGTTGACTTTTACCAGGATAGAGTTGCCGACACCCTGCTTAATGCCATCTGCAAGACGCTTTACGTTCGTCACAAACAGATCATCGCCAACAAGCTGTATCTTTTTACCGCAGAGGTCGGTCAACATTTTCCAGCCAGCCCAATCATCTTCCGACATACCGTCTTCAATCGAAGCTATGGGATAATCCTGCGCCAGCTTGGCCAAATATTCGGCTTGCTGCTGAATTGAGCGTACCTTGCCCTCGCCTTCGTAGTGATAGGCGCCGTCCTTAAAAAACTCCGTCGAAGCACAATCAAGTCCGAGGTACATGTCTTTCCCGGGCTTAAACCCGGCAGTCTCGATCGCCTTCATACAAAAATCCAACGCGGCTTCTGCCGACGGTAGATTTGGCGCAAATCCGCCTTCGTCTCCCACATTTGTATTATGACCGGCCTTCTTCAGCGAAGTTTTCAGAACATGAAACACTTCCGTACCCCACCGAACCGCCTCGGTCAGCGACGGAGCGCCAACGGGCAGCACCATAAATTCTTGAAAATCGATAGGATTGTCGGCATGCATCCCGCCGTTGACGATATTCATCATCGGCACAGGCAACATCCGTGCTTGCGTACCGCCAATGTAGCGAAATAACGGCAGTCCAGCAGCTTCTGCCGCAGCTTTGCTGATGGCCAGTGAAACACCCAAAATCGCATTTGCACCAAGTTTGGCCTTGTTCGGGGTGCCATCGAGATCAATCATCAGCTGATCGACCATTACCTGGTCTTCGGCGTCATAGCCGTCCAACGCTTCGGCAATCACTTCATTCACAGCTTCAACAGCCTTCAGGACGCCCTTGCCTGAAAACCGTGTTTTGTCGCCGTCTCGCAGCTCAACCGCCTCATGCGCCCCCGTCGAAGCCCCCGAAGGAACCGCTGCACGGCCAAAGGAGCCATCCTCCAAAGTCACATCAACCTCAATCGTAGGATTGCCGCGGCTGTCTAAAATTTGCCGGGCGTGAACGTCGATAATTGCGGTCATGATTGATCTTTCTTCTGCCAGTTGAACTTTCGTCTCAGAACCTTATAACGAGTTTAAAGGAAAATTCCATGACAGAAAACGCGCTCAGTGTAACTGCCCTAGGTCAAAAAGTGGCCATTCCACAGCATCCTGACCAAGCTATTTTGGAAAAGGTGCCAAATCCTCATCCTGAGGACGCTTACGTTGCACGATTTACGATACCGGAGTTTACCTCACTTTGTCCGGTTACGGGACAGCCGGATTTTGCACATCTGATGATCGATTATGTTCCGGGAAAGTGGCTCGTTGAATCAAAATCACTCAAGCTCTACCTCTTCGGCTATCGAAATCATGGAGCCTTCCACGAAGGCTGCACCGTCCAGATTGCGAAACACCTCATTGAATTACTTGCGCCTCGCTGGTTGCGAATTGGCGGCTACTGGTACCCGCGAGGTGGTATCCCGATAGATATTTTCTATCAGCATGGTGAACTTCCGGGTGGCGTTTGGGCCCCAGAGCAAAATGTCGCGCATTACAGGGGTCGGGGCTAATTAGAACCGCGCACGCTTGCGCTCAATTAAATTCTTCAAGGCAAGGTTAGCCCGCGCCGCCATTTCAATTGGCTTCGCCCGGCGTTTTTTAGGCGCACCAGATTCTGCTTGATAGAGACTTGCAGCTAGCCCGTATGTACGGGCGCGCAAAAAATTCATCAAACTTTGCCGATCCTTTATCGCTTCAATTTCGCAGTACGGAATCGGCGCACCTATCACAACAGGCAACATTGTGCCCACACGGCTGCGAACCTCGTGAAACACCAGAGAAAGCCGCAATGACATACTCATGTGGCTGGCGATCTGAAACAAGCGACTGTTCTGCCCCGAAAACCAAATTGGAACAACCGGTGCCTTGCATCGCTGGATCAAATTGGCAGTGAACGTGCCCCATGTGGCGTCCACCGCGGGCTTGCGCCCTAGTTTATCAGGAGCAGTAGAAATGCCTCCAGCCGGAAACACAACGATCGCTCCGCCTTGATCCAAGTGGGCTCGGGCCTTGGCGCGGGACGCGAGATTGGTGGCGGTAGCGACCGCCGTCGGCGCAAAATCAACTGCGAGAACATGATCTTGAATTTCAGGAGCTCGCAAAAGCACAGCGTTTGTCAGAATGAGGAAGTCTTTCCGCATCCGTTCAACCAGCCATGCAATAACGATCCCATCGAGAACGCCGTAAGGGTGGTTAGCCACGATGACAACTGCGCCTTTCGAAGGAATATTCTGTAGGCTTTCCCTGTCGAATTTCACGTCGAGGTTGAGCATCCGTACTGCATTATCAAAGAAGCTGTCGTTACTCGAGCGAATGCGCTGATTTTCAAGGTAAAGACGCTTGAGGTAAGGCTGGCCAGTGGCTTTTTCGATCAGACGGATCATATGCCGCTTAACCCGCGGCGTACTTGGCTCGGCGTAAGAAAACAGAAGATCATCCATGACTGACACTATTAAGGCAAAGCAATGACAAATACATGACCGATTTTAACATCGCTTTGAGGCTCCCACTTTTCTATTTTACGGAGATAACAGCCTCACGCCCTATCAAGCGGGAGAGCTGGCGCATACGGTTCTGCAGCCTATCACTGGCCAGATCGGCCAGATCATGCGGCAAGCGCAGTGTCACGTAGTCCCGAGTGCAGGTCATCGGCACACGGCTCAACACATCAGGCATCCCCGTCGACAGAATATACGCGACACGCATGGCAGCTCCAAGAATACGCGCTCTATCCAGCATACGTGCCGTGACCAAAGTCCGTATCTGCGGGCTAACATCCGCATCCACTCCGAGGTGACGATAGGCGGTGGAAAGCGCCAAAAACGCCCGACCCGGATGGTCAACACTCATAAAGGCTGCGTGGGCGATAATGTTCAACGATTGCTCGCCCCGATAATCAGGATGTGCGCGCCAGCCGACGTCGGCCAGTAGGCAAGCCGCATGCCGCAGCCGTTCATCTTCGTCAGTTTCTTCCATATGTGTCGATCGAAAAAACTGATCAGTCCAATCGCACAACTGTTCGCCATGTACGGGACTACGTGAGCGGAGCGTGTTCAGCTCGCGCGCAGCACAAATCAAGGCGTCTTGCGCCTTAACGTCATCGCGAAGGCGTTCATAAAGCAATCCCTCGCGCACGCCCATCGCTGACACAACTATCTGCTTCGGCTTGGCAATGCGGAT
>JANXSV010000183.1 GCA_025356505.1 Methylovirgula sp. | reverse complement strand
GAAGTTTCGCAGCTTTCAGGTGATAGTGGAGCGCGCAAGTTGCTGGCGGGAAAATCCAATGTTATCGTGCTGCCGGTGCCGGATGAAGCCGTATTGTTCGATGTGGACACACCGGCCAAGCTTGAAGGATAGTGTAAACCTGCTTGCAAGATAATTTGTGCCGCCTCTGTTATGGCGCGCAGCGCATGACCATATCTGCGTTACACGGAGAGACGAGCATGCCCAATTCGCACGCACTGGATGTCGAAATTTTGCCGAACTCCTTCTCGCTTCAGGATGCATTGGCGCTCAAGGGAGCCGTTCATGCGCTCGAAAATCCGACATTTGCGGCGCGGGCCATGAACCGGGTTGGCCAGAGCATCAATCTTGCGGGCCGGGCGCTGCCATTGCCTGTTGCAAAAGCAATCGCATTTGCCACAGAGAAATCGATCGCGCTCGCCCTGCACACTGCGCTGCGCTCCCTGAAAGGTCAGCCTCAAAAGGGTCAGCCGCGCCCCGGCACGACCACCAATCTCATGCATAAAGCGTTGGCGGCGGGTTCGGGCGCAGTTGGCGGCCTGTTTGGCATTGCAGCGCTTGTAGTGGAGCTTCCGGCGTCAACGGTGCTGATGTTGCGCTCCATTGCTGATATTGCGCGGGCAGAGGGCGAAGACCTTGCGGATCCGATGACGGCGATGAACTGTCTGGAGGTGTTCGCGCTTGGCGGGCGTCCGTCGGCCTCGCATCAGCGAGACGATGCCGATGGCTTGTCGGCGCAAGATGCTGAAGAAAGTGGCTATTTTGCCGTTCGTGCCTTAATGGCTAAAACGGTGTCTGAGGCTGCCCGTTATGCTGCGGCGCAGGGCGCCATCAACGAAACCGCGCCGGTTCTGTTGCGTTTCATATCGCAGATTGCGGCGCGGTTTGGCATTGTGGTCAGCCAGAAAATTGCCGCTCAGGCGGTGCCGATTGTGGGTGCTTTGGGCGGTGCAGGTGTCAATTACGCGTTTATGGCGCATTTTCAGAGCATCGCGAAAGCGCATTTCACAGTGCGGCGGCTGGAGAGACGCTACGGCGCGGACCTGGTGAAGTCAGAATACGAACGGCTGGCGCAAAAGAAAAACTAGCCGACGCTTGCCTTTTGTAAGCCTCGCAGCAAAACTCGAAACAAATGCGAGCGAGTCTGATGGAAAACATGCGTAGCGGTGGTGAAATTCTGGTCGAATGTCTGGAAAATCAGGACATCAGCCATGTCTACTGCGTGCCGGGAGAGAGTTATCTTGCCGTGCTCGACGCGTTGCATGACGCCGCGATCAAAGTGATCGTCTGCCGTCAGGAGGGC
Source organism: Methylovirgula sp. (assembly GCA_025356505.1). Classification (GTDB taxonomy): domain Bacteria; phylum Pseudomonadota; class Alphaproteobacteria; order Rhizobiales; family Beijerinckiaceae; genus JANXSV01. The sequence continues at coordinate 1,364 of JANXSV010000183.1, read as the reverse complement.
GGCGCGGCAATGATGGCCGAGGCGACAGCCCGGCTTACGGGCGGCGTCGGTGTGGCCTTCGTCACCAGGGGGCCGGGCGCGACAAATGCCTCCCCCGCCATTCACATCGCCGAGCACGATTCAACGCCCATGGTGCTGTTCATTGGGCAGGTGGAGCGCGGGATGCGCGGCCGCGGGGCCTTCCAAGAGATGGATTATAAAGCGTTTTTTGGCTCGACCGCGAAATGGGTGGTCGAAATTGAACATGCCAGTCGCATACCGGAGATTGTTTCGCGCGCCTTCCATGTTGCATTGCAGGGCAGGCCGGGTCCGGTTGTGGTGGCTCTCCCCGAAGATGTTCTGACTGAACTGGCGCAGGTGGCTGCTTGCGGCAAGGTAGAGCCTGTTCTGACCCACCCTGCGCCGGGCCAAATCGACCAGATGACCGCCATATTGGCGCAAGCGCAACGGCCGATCATGATCCTTGGCGGCTCGATGTGGGACGCGGCGAGTTGCGCGCAAGTTGCTGATTTTGCGGCGCGATTTGAGTTGCCGGTGGCGACGTCATTCCGGCGGGCAAATTTGTTTTCGAGCCTGCATCCCAATTATGCCGGAGAGATCGGTATCGGCCCGAATCCGAAACTGCTCGCACGCATCGCCGGGGCGGATTTGGTTATTCTGGCTGGCGGGCGCATGGCAGAAATGCCGAGCCAGTCTTATACTTTATTTGATATTCCGCACCCCAAGCAGAAGCTGGTTCATATCCATGCCGGTGCTGAAGAGCTGGGCCGGGTGTATCAGCCGAGCCTCGCCATCCACGCAAGTCCGCGCGCTTTTGCAGCAGCTTTGGCGGGTAAATCTCCAGATAAAACAGTGACATGGCGCGGAGCCGTTGCCAGCGCGCGGGCCGAGTTTGACACTTGGATCAGCACATTTCCGGTGCGGGCGCGCCAAGGCTTCGTCGATATGGTTGACGTGGTGTCGTATTTGAGCGACGTGCTGCCGCCCGACCTGATCCAGACCAACGGCGCTGGAAATTACGCGATCTGGCCGGGACGATATTTGCCGGCGAAGCAATTTGGCGGCCTGTTAGCGCCTGTTTCGGGGTCGATGGGGTATGGAATTCCCGCTGCTGTGGCGGCAAAGCTGCTCCATCCACAGCGGCTAGTGGTGAGTTTTGCCGGAGACGGATGTTTTCTCATGAACGGGCAGGAATTTGCGACTGCCGTGCAATATGGCGCAAATATTGTAGTTATTGTGGTGGATAATGCGCAATATGGCACCATAAGGATGCATCAGGAGCGTGAATATCCGGCGCGCGTGTCGGGGACGCAGCTCAAAAACCCGGATTTTGCCGCGCTGGCGAGAGCCTTTGGCGGGCACGG
>JANXSV010000181.1 GCA_025356505.1 Methylovirgula sp. | reverse complement strand
ACCACATGCGGCGCTTCGAACTTCTCGTTCGGTCTGCCAAACCGGCGCGGTTTAAATGCTGCCTTCTTGCCGATGATGATTGGCGCTGGCATGACCTCCGCGATCATGAATCCGCTGCATAATGAGGATATTGCCGCCATTTTGGGTGCAAATGTTGTCATGGGCAATGATCCGAACTGCGGCTCCTGGATTAAAAAGTTTCGCGAGCCGGCTGCGGAGGGCAGCGCAGAGGCGGAAGGACGTGGCCGCCGCGAGGGGCGCCGCGCCCGCGCAAGGGAGTGAGGTTTCCCATCTATATTGCCACTCCCATCTGGAGGGGCGCAGGCTGAACGCTATTTGCAAGCGGAAGACTGATTGCAAGCCAAGGCCTATCTAAATGAACGAAAGATCAAATCTTGACTGATCATGCCATATTTTTCGCGCCTTCGGGCAAGCGCGCCAGCGTAACGGACGGCACGTCCGTGCTGGAGGCCGCACGCGCGCTCGGTGTCGATCTCGATTCGGTCTGCGGCGGCCGCGGAATTTGCGGGCGCTGTCAGGTTTCGATTGTTGATGGTGTTAATTCGAAACTCGATATCGCGTCTTCGCCAGATAATGTCTCCCCCTGGAACGCGGTTGAGGCGCGCTATACGTCCAAACGCGGAGAACTTGCCGAGGGCCGCCGCCTTGGTTGTCAGGCTAAAATTTGCGGCGATGTGTTGATTGATGTCCCTTCGGACAGTCAGGTGCATCGGCAAGTGGTTCGGAAACGCGCCGAGGCGCATCCGATTTCGATCGATCCTGTCGTGCGGCTTTACCTTGTGGACGTTGTTGAACCCGATATGCACGATCCCTCGTCGGATTTACGCCGCCTGTGTGAAGCGCTGGAGCGGCAGTGGGGCTTGACCAATCTGGTGGCTCCGCTGCCGTTTTTGACGTGGCTCCAGAAGATACTGCGGCAGGGAGCGTGGCAGGTGACTGCTGCCGTGCGCGGCAATGTGCTCGTTGCCATTTACCCGGGCTATAAAGAGCGGGTTTACGGGGTCGCGGTAGATGTTGGTTCCACCACGATTGCTGCGCATCTATGTGATCTTTCCAACGGCGATGTGTTGGCGTCCAGCGGCCTTATGAACCCGCAAATCCGCTTCGGCGAAGATCTGATGAGCCGCGTTTCCTATGTGATGATGAATCCGGGCGGAGATGTCGATCTGACCACCGCAGTGCGTGAAGCTTTGCAGTCATTGGTGGCCGAAGTTGCCAAGGAAGCCGGTATCGAACTCTCGGACATTGTCGAACTAACCATAGCGGGCAACCCGATCATGCATCATCTGGTGCTTGGCCTTGACCCCACCGAGCTTGGCGGCGCGCCCTTTGCCCTGACAATCGACGCTGGCTATGATGTGCAGGTGCGCGAACTTGGCATGAAACTCTCCTCCGGAGCGCATGCCTATTTCCTGCCGTGCATTGCCGGGCATGTCGGCGCGGATACGGCTGGCGTGGTACTTTCCGAAGGGCCATATTTATCTGAAGAAATCCGCCTCGTCGTTGATGTTGGCACAAATGCCGAAATCGTACTTGGCAATAAGGACAGGCTGCTGGCCTGTTCATCGCCCACCGGCCCGGCCTTTGAAGGGGCGCAAATTTCAGGCGGTCAGCGCGCCGCTCCGGGCGCGATAGAACGGGTGCGAATTGATCGCGAGACGCTGGAACCCAAATTCAAAATCATCGGCTGTGACCTCTGGTCGACTGACCCCGGATTTGCGCAAGCCAGCGCGGCAACAGGCGTTACCGGTATTTGCGGCTCAGGCATCATTGAGGCGGTGGCGGAACTCGTTATGGCAGGTCTTGTGCGCCCGGATGGCATCGTCGACGGCACAAAGCGCTCCAAAACACCGCGCATTATCGAGGATGGCCGGACATTTTCTTACGTTGTGCAGGAGGCCGAACCCCGCATTGTCGTATCGCAGGCTGATATTCGCGCCATCCAACTGGCCAAAGCCGCACTCTATGCGGGTATCAAACTGCTCATGGACCATTACGGCACCGACCATGTTGATCGCATTACGCTGGCGGGCGCTTTTGGCAGCCACATCGATGTGAAATACGCCATTGCGCTTGGTCTGCTGCCGGATTGTGCGCTGGACAAGGTTGGTTCTGCCGGAAATGCGGCCGGCACCGGCGCGCGCATCGCCTTGCTGAACGCAGCCTCGCGCCGCGAAATCGGCGACGTGGTTCGCAAAATAGAGAAAATCGAAACAGCTCTCGAGCCGGGCTTCCAGGCTCATTTCATTGATGCCATGATGATTCCGCACCGGATTGACAGTTTTGAGCATGTCGAAGCCGCGCTCGGCCACAGGTTCAGCCGCGAAGTGCCCGCAGGTTCAGACCGTGTCGGCGGCGGCGGACGGCGCGGCAAACGCAAAGAGGTCGAGGTCGAAGCTTAAGCAATGGGAACTTCGGTTTCCGCGGGCTTTGATGTCAAGGCGCGGGGTAAAGCGCGTTGGTTTTATGTGTCAGCCGGTAGACGATCATGCCTATCGCCTCATGATACACAGAGCTTGTGATTGAAAGGCCGTTAAGCACACCGAGAGTATCGGTTGTGAAATC
>JANXSV010000152.1 GCA_025356505.1 Methylovirgula sp. | reverse complement strand
TTTGTCACGGTCGCTGTTTCAGGGCCGGACTTGTGGGCCAATCGTCGCTTCGGGGCGTTTGGGAGAGAAGGAACGGCCATGAATATTGAAAAATACACCGAAAGGGCAAGGGGCTTCGTGCAGTCTGCGCAAAGTTTGGCCCTGCGCGAGGGGCACCAGAGCTTTAATCCTGAGCACATTTTGAAGGTCCTACTTGATGATGAGGAAGGTTTGGCGTCAGGACTTATCGACAAAGCGGGCGGAAACTCCCGCGAGGCGCTGAAACTCACCGAGCTTGCACTCGCAAAATTGCCTAAAGTTCAAGGTTCGGGCGCAGGACAGCTCTATCTAACGGCCACTACGGCAAGAATTTTCGATTCTGCTGAAAAGGTGGCCCAGAAATCAGGGGACAGCTTCGTGACTGTTGAGCGGCTTTTATTGGCGCTCGCACTGGAAAAGAGCTCTGACGCCGGAAAAATTCTAAGCCAGAGCGGGCTCACAGCACAATCGCTCAACGCAGCGATCAATGATTTGCGTAAGGGGAGAACGGCGGACTCCGCCAGTGCGGAAAATGCTTATGATGCTTTGAAAAAATACGCTCAAGATCTCACTGAATCGGCGCGAAATGGCAAACTTGACCCGGTTATTGGCCGCGAAGAGGAAATTCGCCGCGCGATGCAGGTTCTTGCGCGGCGCACTAAGAACAATCCGGTGCTGATCGGCGAACCCGGTGTGGGCAAAACTGCGATTGTCGAGGGGCTGGCTCTGCGCATTGTCAATGGCGATGTGCCGGAGTCTTTGCGCGACAAAAAGCTGATGGCGCTTGACATGGGCGCGCTCATTGCCGGAGCGAAGTATCGCGGTGAATTTGAAGAGCGCTTAAAGGCGGTTTTGAACGAAGTAACCGCTGCGAATGGCGGAATTATCCTGTTTATCGACGAAATGCACACGCTGGTGGGTGCCGGTAAGGCAGACGGTGCCATGGACGCCTCGAATTTGCTGAAACCGGCTTTGGCGCGCGGTGAACTGCATTGTATTGGCGCAACAACGCTCGACGAATATCGCAAACACGTGGAAAAAGACCCCGCTTTGGCGCGGCGGTTCCAATCTGTGTTTGTCGGCGAGCCCACGGTTGAAGATACCGTGTCTATTTTGCGTGGCCTCAAGGAAAAATACGAGCTCCATCACGGCGTGCGCATTACCGACGCTGCAATCGTTGCGGCGGCGACGTTGTCAAATCGCTACATCACCGACCGGTTTTTGCCGGATAAAGCGATTGACCTTATCGATGAAGCCTCTAGCCGCCTGCGGATGCAGGTGGATTCGAAGCCAGAAGAACTCGACGAGTACGACCGCCGTATCATCCAGCTCAAAATTGAGCAGGAGGCGTTGCGCAAAGAGACGGACAAGGCCTCGAAAGATCGTTTGGAAAAGCTTTCCGGCGAGCTTGGCAATCTGCAAGAAAAATCTGATGCTTTGACAGCGCGCTGGCGGGCGGAAAAGGATAAGCTTGGCGAGGCGCAGAAGCAAAAAACCCTGCTAGAACAGGCACGTGCCGATTTGGTGCAAGCCCAAAGGCGCGGTGATTATGCCGAGGCTGGTCGATTGACCTATAGCGCGATTCCGGAACTGGAAAAGAAAGTTGCTGCGGCGGAAGTCAAAAGCGGGGAGGCTCTTGTGGATGAAGCCGTGACTGCCGATCACATTGCTCAAGTCGTATCGCGGTGGACGGGCGTACCCGTGGATCGGATGCTTCAGGGCGAAAAAGATAAGCTCCTGAAAATGGAAGGTGAGCTCGCCAAGCGCGTTGTCGGGCAGGAGGAGGCGGTGCGTGCCGTCGCTACTGCCGTAAGAAGGGCAAGGGCGGGCCTCCAAGATCCGCACAGGCCGATTGGCTCGTTTATGTTTCTCGGGCCCACAGGCGTGGGCAAAACTGAACTGACGAAAACGCTGGCGCAGTATCTTTTCGATGATGAGACCGCGATGGTGCGGCTGGACATGTCGGAATATATGGAAAAGCACTCGGTTTCGCGGCTGATTGGCGCGCCTCCGGGCTATGTTGGCTATGATGAGGGCGGCGCGCTGACCGAGGCTGTGCGCCGGCGACCCTATCAGGTCGTGTTATTTGATGAAATCGAAAAAGCGCATCCGGACGTTTTTAACGTGCTTTTACAAGTGCTTGACGATGGCCGCCTCACTGACGGCCAGGGTCGGACGGTGGATTTCCGCAATGTGCTGATCATCATGACCTCCAATATCGGATCGCAATATCTGGTGTCGCAGAAGGACAACGAGGAAACCGAAGCGGCACGCGAACATGTGATGAACGATGTTAAAGCGCATTTCCGGCCGGAGTTCCTCAATCGCGTTGATGAGATCATTCTCTTCCACCGCTTGAAACGCAAGAATATGGCGGCAATCGTCGATATTCAGATGAAACGACTGGCCAAATTGCTTGAAGACCGCAAAATTGTGCTGGATTTGACGCCGGATGCGCGGGATTGGCTGGCCGAAGCCGGATATGATCCGGCCTATGGCGCAAGGCCGCTCAAAAGGGTGATCCAGCGCGAGGTGCAGGACCCGCTGGCGGAGCTGCTGCTGGCCGGGAAAATCGAAGACGGCACAACACTTGCGATCGATGTGCTGGATGGCGCGCTAGTCATCGGCGGCGAACCGACGCACTCCAGACGCAGCCCCGTGGTGGTGAATTTCCCGAAAGAGAAGCTCAACTAAAGCGTTCACGTTTCGTCGTCCTCATTTTTGGGGACGACGAAAGCTTGCGCAACATCGTGGCCTGATAGTATTTTTATACCTTAAAAAAATCGGCCAAATGGTCAAACTTCGGCATGTTCCAGGTTATATAATACCTTAGAACCTGGACATTTGAGGGCCAAACCAGGCCAAAAGTCGGCCAAACCACGCCAAAGTCGGCCAGGCGTGACATGCGCGGCGATTTTTTGGCGCAATGCGTGGAAAAGGCGAGATGAACGAGCGCCGATAGGTCGGTTCGTTTTGCCCTGGTCGCATCGCGCTCGAGATCAAGACGAATTTTTTTGGTACGCGAGACGCACCCGCAAATGACGTAGCGCGGAATGCGGCGCAAAAAACGCTTGGAACTGTGCAAGGGCAGAAAGCTGGCGGGCGCACATCTTTTTAGGCTGGATCGCTTTCAAGCCGTGCCCTGCGCGGGGCTCATCAATGCCGCGAACTTTTCTTTAAGAAAAATTGAAGTTGCCCAAAAGCCTCTGTTGCCAACGATATCCTGGAGCGTCCGGCTGCCATGCTCTGCAACAGAAACTTTATCCTTAAAAAACGTGATTTGACATTGTCACATTCCAGTCGCAATATTCGTGCGTTGGTGCTTAGGAGGATAGAACTCATGCACAACATATTTGCAATTTGGCTAAAGCAACGTGATAAAGATCGGAGCTAATATGACGCCACCTGAGCAGAATATCTGATTTCAATACTCTCGAATACTGATTGAGGTGCGCGCCTA
>JANXSV010000148.1 GCA_025356505.1 Methylovirgula sp. | reverse complement strand
AATCGCAGACGGGGATTCTGCAGAACCGAGCCAACCTGACAAGGTATCAGAGTGCTTCAATGTGGTCTGTCCAGAAGCTGTGTGGACTACGAGAGTATCGTTGATGATTTGATATCCGGTTGCATCAGCGTGAGACCCTGACTCAAGTGGCGCAATTCGATCCAAAAAAGCCTTGGCCCAGGCGATGACTTGCGCTCCTCGTGCAGGATCATAGCCGGGCTTGGATGTTCCGGGGATAGCGTCTGTGCCGTAGAGGGCGTCATAGAGCGAGCCCCAACGTGCATTTGCGGCGTTGAGGGCATAGCGCGCGTTCATAACGGGGACAACAAGTTGCGGTCCCCCGATCAGCGCAACTTCAGGATCGGTGTTTTGTGTTTCGATTTTGAACGGTCTGCCTTCCGGCACCAGATATCCAATGCTTTCGAGAAATGCGCGTTGGGAATGGTCATCGCGCGGTTTGCCGCGGTGTTCGCGTTCGAACGTGTCAATCTTGCTCTGGATTTCGTCGCGCTTGGCCAGCAATGCGCGGTTTTTAGGAGCAAGCTCAGAGATATAGGCTCCGAAATTGCGCCAGTATTGCTCAGGGTCGAGGCCCGTACCGGGCAGAACCTCACGCTCAATAAAATCAACCAGAATTTTTTCGATTTTGAGACCGGACAGTTCTACCAGATGTTGCATTGCGCTCTCGCAGGTTTGAATGAGTGCATTTGTGATACACCTGCTTCGGGCTGCCCTCAAGCGAGTACAGTTCCGCAGCGTGGAAAAGCCCGCATGTGCATGAGCGGGTTTGCCCGTCATGCGCGACACATCTCAAGTTATGCACCCGCTTGACTTGAGGCCGGTCAAGTGAAATTGTCCCGTTTGCTCGGGGTGCCATTTGGCTGAGATGAAGCGTGAGGGAACTCAACGCTTCGAACCCGCGAACCTGATCTGGGTCATGCCAGCGTAGGGAAGCGTTCACACAACGATTTCCTGTGCCCAAAGACTCCCAACCAATGGGACATGCACGTGCTGAACAATCAATCTTTAACCCCGGTGGCGGCGAACGACCGCTCGCTGGATTTTGTCGATTTTGCTGCGCTGTGGGGCAGCCTCGGTGTTGGCCTTCTGGTGATGCTGGCCGGGGCGGCCCTGCTTCCGGCTTTGAGTGTGGGGCAGGCATTTGGTGCAATCGCGGCGGGTACTGTTTTTGGGGCGCTGTTGCTGGGCGCGGTGGGTTATCTTGGCGCTAAAACCGGCTTGTCCAGCGCCGGATTGATCTGGCGGAGCCTCGGCAGCAGGTTGGCTTTCGTGCCTATCGTGCTAAATGTGCTGCAGTTGCTCGGGTGGGCGCTGTTTGAGATCCTGATCATGCGCGATGGTCTTGCGCTTGTGCTTAAAGGGCAGGGATTTGACGTTTCTGCGCTCGCGCTCACTCTGGTGGCGGGTTTGGTTTTGACCGCGCTTTTGACACTGGCGATGACCGGATTTGTGCGCAAATTCATCCGCGGAATTGGGTTGAGCTTGATGCTGCTGGCGCTGGTCTGGCTCACAGTTCATCTGGTTCTCAAGGGCTATGCGGCGGGTTGGGCTATGGTGTTCGACAAGCCGGGCGATGGTTCGATGAGCTTTGCCGCAGCGGTGGATCTGGTGATTGCCTTGCCAATTTCGTGGCTGCCGCTGATTGCCGATTATACGCGCTATGGCCGCTCCCCGGCGCGCGCCTTTACCGGCTCGGCCTTGGGTTACGCGATTGCCAACGGCTGGTGTTTTGCGCTTGGCGTGGTTTTGAGCGTGTTGAATGGTGCCGATATGATGGCCGGCATCGCTCTCGTTCCGCTGGGCCTTGGCGCGCTGATGCTGATTTTGATCGACGAAATGGACAATGGCTATTCGGACCTATACTCGGCTTCTGTTTCAGGCCACAGCCTTGTGCCGCAACTTTCCGTGCGGGTTTTGGGGCCGATCCTGGCGATATTTGCCACGGCGCTCGCGATCCTCGTCAGGGTGGAGAATTTCGGCGATTTCCAGACCAAATATGTCGATTTTCTCTATCTGATCGGTGCGGTGTTTGTGCCGTTGTTTGGCGTGGTTTTGGCCTATTTCAGCGGCCTGACCTCAGCTTCCGTCCGGCCGGTGATGTGGGGCGGGGCGATTGCGTGGCTCATCGGTGTCGTGCTTTATGAAGCTCTGAGCGGGTTTTCGAGCTTGCATAACATCTTTGGATTTACGGCTCCGGAACTGCTCAAGCCAATATCCGATTTTGGCGCGGCTTGGGGCGCAAGCTTGCCGAGTTTGAGTGTGGCGTTTGTACTTGCTCTGGTGTTTGGGCTGTTGGAAAAGCGCTAAGCTTCCTAAGGGTAGCTTACGAATTCTTCTGCATCACCCGCGGCCCCCAGCCGTGGTTGAGCGGGCCGTGGCCATGGCCGGTTTTCACGTCGGCGCCCTGCGCGATAGCTTCTCGGACAAAGGCGCGGGCCTGGGTGATGGCGTCCGTAAGGCTTTCGCCAAGGCCGCAATAAGCCGCAATCGCCGAGGACAGCGTGCAACCGGTGCCGTGCAAATTATTGCTTTCGATGCGCGGCGAGTTCATACGCCGGGTCTGCGTGGTTGAAACATAAATGTCAGTGAGGCTGTCGCCGCTCAAATGCCCGCCCTTGGCTAATACAGCTTTACACCGCGTTTTGAGGAGGCCGCGCGCGGCGGTTTCCATCTGATCCGGCGTTGTGATACTGGCACCTCCCGATAGGATCACCAGTTCATCGAGGTTCGGCGTGACGAGATCGGCCAGCGGAAACAGGTCGCTCATCAGCACTGAAATGGTTTCGTTCTCGATGAGTTTGGCACCGCTCGTAGCTACCATCACGGGGTCGAGAATGATAAATCTCGGGCGATACTTACGCAGCCGGTCAGCCACAACGCGCACGATTTGAGGCGCGTGCAACATGCCGATTTTAACCGCGTCAACGCCGATGTCCTCGAATACGGCATCGATTTGCGCGCCGATGATATCCGGCGGCAGGCCCTGAATAGCGGTGACGCCGAGGGTGTTTTGCGCGGTGATGGCGGTGATGGCGGTCATGGCGAAGGTGCCGAGCGCGGCAAAGGTTTTAAGGTCAGCCTGAATACCGGCTCCGCCACCTGAATCCGAGCCGGCGATGGTGAGAATACGAGGATAGGTTTTCAATATTTTGCATCTTCCTGCCCGCAGAACGGGTCAACAGGCGAATGGCTATTCCATGGCGCACGGCCCATCAGACATTCCAGCGTGGCAGCCTGGACGCAATCCAGCGTCGAATAGGCGTTGATATAGGTTGGGATGCGCGGCGCGTCATAGAGATAATAGGGATACCCGAAAGATATCATCGCGGAGGGTATATCGTGCCAATAGCGCTTCATAGCCTTTTGGAACCCGCCGGTAAGCTTCATCCAGTCAATAAAAATATGGCTGCGGGTAAGCAGGGTTTCCTCGGCGAAAACATAGAGAATGAGGTCGAAATGTTCCGGCGAGATTTCTGTTTCCGGCCTGTGGAGCGTGACTTCGAAACCTTCATCGCGGAGCATTTGGGTGAGTGCAAGCTTTATCGGCTGTGGTGCAAAAGGTTCAATAACGTCGGTGATAAACATCAGGATGCGGCGGTGGCGGGTAAGCGACAGGGGCAGCAGTTTTTGGGTGTCTTTGACCAAAGTCGGCGCGCGCTGGGTGATTTTTTGCGCGGATGCGACGTTGGCCGGCGTGGCAAAGGCGGTGGAGACCCGGGCTTTGGGGCTATGCAGGCCGAGCGCAGCTTTCAGCCCCAATACGCGGGTGACAGCCTCGTTCAGGCGCTGGCGCGATAAAATGCCAGAGGCGAGCGCCTCGCGCACATAGGCCATATCCTGCACCGGATTGTCCGAAAACAGGATCATATCGCAGCCGTTGACAAGGCATTCTACGATGGCCTGCGCGCGCGTGCACCAGGCTCCAAAGCCGCCCATCGGCGTGGCATCGGAAACAATGAGGCCATTGAAGCCGAGTTCTCCGCGCAACAAATCTACATTGAGGTGATGGCTGAGCGAGGCAGGGCGGAAGGCCTCAATTTTTGCGTGCGGCATTTTGGATTTTATGTAGCTTGGTAGTGCGATATGGGCCGACATCACCGACAGCACACCGTCGTTGATGGCGCGGCGATACAGGCGGCCATAGGTATTTTCCCACTCCGGCATCGAGAGCGGATTAACGGTCGTCACAAGGTGCTGATCGCGGTCGTCGTAGCCTTCACCGGGCCAGTGCTTGACGGTGGCGGCGATGCCGTATTTTTGGAAAACCTCGATCTGGATCATCGCCTGGGCTTCAATAGCGTCGATGTTGGAGCCGAAGCCACGTGTGCCGACAATGGCACTGCGCCAGGCATGGTTGATGTCGATGACGGGGGTGAAGGACCAGTTTACACCTGCCGCGACTGCCTCCTCCGCCATAATCCGGCTGATTTCCATCGTAGCGGCCGGATCATTTACGGCGGCGAGACCGAGCGGATTGAGCACTTGCGTGCCGAACGGCAAACTCATGCGACTGCCTTCAAGATCGGCGCTGATCAGCGGTGGTACTTTTGCGCTGTTGCGATAAGCGGTGATGAAGTCCTTTTCGGCTTCGGGTGTGCTGGCAAAGTGGCGCGTGATGCCGCCGGGCTGGAGCGCCGCAAGCTGCGCCAGTTCATCCGGAGAGGAACTGCGCGATAAAAGCGTGAAAATCTGGCCGATCCGCTCTTCTTCCGAAAGGGTGGCAAGCGTCGCCGCTACCCAAGCCAAGGCCGCGGTATCGAGGTTGAACGGCTTTTCGCGAAGATGAGCAAGCGGCATAGGGTAACCTCGGAAGTGCAGTTTGGAAGTGCTAAATTACTGCCTTGCTAGGGATTGGCAACGTAAAACGGCAAAGCGTAGGTTCGAACAATTATGCAAGCATAAGTTGTGTTTGGCGGGCCCTGCTGCTAAGTTTTGACGAATCACATATCGGGCGGGGTTGTTATGGTTCAAAATGCATCCAAAGACTTGAAAAGCAACGGTAAAGCCCAGCGAACTGCCGAAACCTCTGGATCAGATCCCTTGCAAAATGCGGCAAAACAGGTGACTTTATCGCCTTTACCCGAGCAAGTTTCTGCAACTATTGCGATTAATGCTGATCATTATGACAAGTTGCCCTATGTTTCCAATCCTTTTCCTTTCAGCCAGCCGTCTCGCATCGGGGCGATTGCGCGTTTGTTCGGGCTGAACAGTGCCGAGCCGGCTTCTGCGCGGATTTTGGAGATTGGCTGTGCGTCAGGCGGCAATATTATTCCGCTGGCGGCGCGATATCCACAGGCGCGCATCACCGGCATAGATATTTCAAGTGTTCAAGTGGAAGCAGGGCGCGCCCGTATCGCCGCCCAGGGACTCGATAATA
>JANXSV010000127.1 GCA_025356505.1 Methylovirgula sp. | reverse complement strand
GACAAGCGCTTGGGGAAGGTTATTTCGAAACCTGTCTTTTCAAAGCCATCGCAGATGCGGCGGGCGGCATCATCCATTTCAAGCAAAAACGGCATCGGGAAATCATTTTTATCGGTCAGCGGCGTCTTGACGAAGCCGGGGTTTACCACTTGCACCGAGACGTTGGCGCGATCCAGATCGAACTTCATGCTCTCGCACATATTTATCAAGGCCGCTTTGGTCGAGCCGTAAGCGATGGCGCGGGGCAAGCCGCCATAGCCCGCCACGGAGGCGTTGACAGCGATCTGTCCGCGACCGCGCTCGCGCATTTTTGGTACAAGCGGTTCGAGGCAGTTGATCGTGCCGATGATGTTGACGTTGAACGTGTCGCGAAAGCCATCGCCGCCAACCGAGCCGCTCGAGTCTGGCGTAAAAACGCCGACATTCAAAAAGGCCAGCGCGATGGGGCCGAAATTTTGTTCAATATCTGCAACAAGGGCGGCCATTCCCGCGCGATCGGTGACATCGCCTGCCCGCGCGATGATCTTTCCGCCGCTTGCGGCAGCGATGCTCTCAAGGAGATCGGCGCGCCGACCTGTGATGACGACCTTAAATTTGCGCCGCACCAGTTCCTGGGCAACAGCCAGACCAATGCCGGAGCTTGCGCCAGTCACCCAGGCGATGCCGTCTGACGGCTTTGCGATATAACCGCTCATGATTTTGCCTTTTCAAATTTGGATGGGCCGGTCGCCACATTCTGGTCTGGCAGAGAGCCCCACTGCGCCCAGGAGCCGTCGTATAGGCTTTTGACTTTGTGGCCCGCTTCTTCGAGTGCCACGGCCAAAATCGCCGCACTGACGCCTGAGCCGCAAGACGTTATGATTGGCTTGGAAAGATCTGCCCCCGCATCAGCGAAAGCTTTTGTTATCTCTTGCGCGGATTTTAGCCGACCATTTTCAACGACTTGTGAAAACGGGACATTCAAACTGCCGGGGATATGGCCGGATGCCAATCCGGGGCGCGGCTCGGGCGCTTCGCCGCGAAAGCGATCGGCAGGACGGGCATCGACAATCTGCGCTAACTGTGTGGCGGAGGCTCTGGCGACATCTTCAAGACTTGACACAGCGCCATGATCGAGACGCGGCGTGAAAACGCGCGGGGCGCGGTGAACCGGGCCGGAGTCAGTGCGCATTCCCTCGGCGATCCACTGCGGCAAGCCGCCGGTGAGGATTTTGACATCTTCGACGCCGAAGCTTTTCAACATCCACCAGACGCGCGGCGCGGAAAACAATCCGGACTGGTCATAAACAACGAAGCTCGTGCCGTCTCCCAATCCGAATTCTTTCATCTGGGCGGCGAATTGCAGCGGTTGCGGCATCATATGCGGCAGGCCAGTCGTGATATCTGCAATTTCATCGATACTGAAAAAGACTGCACCGGGAATGTGAGCGGCAAGATATTCCGCGCGGGCGTCCCGTTTCAGGGGCGGCAAATGCCAAGACGCATCGATAATGGCCAGATCCGGAGAGTTCAGATGGCGCGAGAGCCATTCGACGTTAACAAAATTTGAGGACTGCGAAGACGTCATCAGGGACTTTCTACACCGGGATTGTGCCGATTGTTGTTGAGCCGAAATCTACCATGGCACAGTGGACTGCAGGTTGATTGGAGACTTAGTGTTGATAGTGGCGGCTTCAAGGCTCTTATCTCAAGGAGCTTGTCTTGTGTGGCTTTTGCCTTGTGAGGTGATGGTAAACAGCCGACTAAATATTTCAGTCGTAACGCAAATCAATATTGCACCCTAACGTAAGTGTTCTGACTTAATATAGCCCAGATTAAAGAACACAAGTGCGTAACCTTTGGGTGTAGGGGTAGGTAATGGTACAGTCTGATCCGGTTCGGCAAAACAACGCATTGCCAATAATGTTTATCGTGGTGTTCTTTGTGGTTCTGTCAATCTTGGTTATACATTACGGCTAAGTGCGCCTCACGATCTATTCGAGAACGTCAGGGACAGCGAAACCAGACTCCAGCCACGCCGGAACAGGCAAGTTTTTCGAGCGTAAAAACGCCGGATTGAACAGTTTCGAAGCGTAACGCAGGCCGCCGTCACACAGAATCGTTACAATGGTGTGTCCGGGTCCAAGCTGTTGAGCAAGCATCTCGGCACCTGCGATA
>JANXSV010000081.1 GCA_025356505.1 Methylovirgula sp. | reverse complement strand
AATCGCCAAAGCGGACTTGCCGCTCGCGGTAGGGCCTGCAATGAGAAGGGCAGAAAATTGTGTCACGTTAAAAAGTCCATACGGAACCTGTCATGCCAGATTTTGCATTTGTCGCAACCCTGATTGCAAACCCCAAAGCCGACAATCTCACGCAAAATCTGCTGGAGCGCGCCGCCTCTGCTGCGCACGGGGCACACGACATCAAAATTCTGCATGAAAATATTGCTGCCGATATTTTCATCGCCACGCGTCAGCAGGGCGAAAACATCCGCTCTGCATTGGCAGGCGCAGCCGTAGACATCATCGTCCAGCCCGTTGCGCATCGTCGCAAAAAGCTGTTTCTGGCCGATATGGACTCAACCATGATCGGACAGGAATGTATCGATGAACTGGCTGATCTTGTCGGCATGAAAGCCCGCGTATCGGCCATTACCGAAAAGGCCATGCGCGGCGAAATCGCCTTCGAACCGGCATTGCGCGAGCGGGTGGCGCTTTTGAAAGGGCTCCCAACCCATGTCGTGGCGCAGGTCATCGAAGAGCGGATCACGCTAAACGCGGGCGGGCGGGCGCTGGTGCAAACCATGCGCAAGGCAGGTGCCTACACAGCGCTTGTCTCGGGCGGATTTACGGTGTTCACCGGCGTCATCGGCCCGAGGATCGGTTTTGACGAACATCGCTCAAATCAGCTTGGCGTCAGCGGCGATGTTTTCACCGGCACTGTGGCTGAGCCAATCTTAGGCCAGGCGGCCAAATTGGCCACGCTGATCGAGCTGCGCGGCAAGCTCGGACTGCATCCGCAAGAAACTATGGCCGTAGGCGATGGCGCCAATGATCTGGCCATGCTGGGAGAGGCCGGGCTTGGCGTGGCGTTTTATGCCAAGCCAAAGGTGGCCGAAGCCGCCCATGCCCGTATCGATCATGCTGATCTCACCGCCCTGCTCTACGCCCAAGGCTACATGGCCGGTGAGATTATCGGCTAAGGCAATTATTCCAGCGCCAAAGTGACAAACTGCGACGAGCCTTGCGGGTCGCTTACAAGCAGCAGGGCGTTTTTCTTGCCCGCTTTTTTCAGCGCGTCGACTTTCTTGGCAATATCGCCGGGAGTTTTGACGCCTTCCTGCGCCACCTCAACAACCACGAAACCTGCCTGAATACGCTTTTCCGCGGCAGGTGAATTCGGGTTGATGTCGGTGATGACGACGCCCTTCACCTCATCCTTGATCTGGAATTTCTTGCGCAATTCGTCGGACAAGGGCGCAAGGTCCAATCCGAGCACAGTTTTGGTCGCAACCTCCGGCTTGACCGCGTCTTTGCTGTCGCCGCTGGCGTCTTTCGCCATCTTCTCGCCGTCTTCCAAACGTGCCAACGTCACGCTCTTGGACATTTCCTGACCCTTGCGCACGATAACAACATCGACCACCGCGCCAACGGCGGTAGACGCCACCAATTTCGGCAAATCGCTCGAAGCTTTGATGTCTTTGCCGTTGAACTTGATGATGACATCCCCTGCCAGCAATCCGGCGGGCTTGGCCGGGCCGCGATCATCAACCGCCGCAACCAGCGCACCGCGCGCGGTTCCAAGACCAAGGCTGTCAGCGATTGTTTCGTCAACATTCTGGATTTTCACGCCAAGCCAACCGCGACGTGTCTCGCGAAATTGCTTGAGCTGCTCAATCACAGGCATCACAGTCGCCGAAGGCGTGGCAAAGCCAATGCCAACCGAACCGCCTGTAGGCGACAGGATCGCCGTGTTGATACCGACCACCTCGCCGGCCATATTGAACAGCGGGCCGCCGGAATTGCCCTTGTTGATGGCAGCATCGGTCTGGATATAATTATCGTAGGGGCCGCTTTCGATATTCCGATTGCGCGCAGAGACAATACCAGCCGTTACTGTTCCACCAAGGCCAAACGGATTACCGACTGCCATCACCCAATCGCCAACGCGCATTTTTTCGGAATCACCGAACTTCACCGCGGTGAGGGGCTTTTCCGGCTTGATGCGCAAGACGGCGACGTCAACCTTCGGATCTGTGCCAACCAATTCAGCCTTCAGCATAGTGCCGTCAGTGAGGATGACTGTGATGTCATTGGCATCGGCAATAACGTGGTTGTTGGTGATGACAATACCTGCCGAGTCGATAATGAAGCCGGACCCCAGCGAGGTGCTCTTGCGCTGCAAAGGGGAAGATTTCGGCTTGCCATTCTCGGATTTGTTGTCTGGCTTTGCGTCCGGCTTGCTCTTGTCACCCCGCTGCGGGTTGAACTTTTTGAACAGCTCGTCAAACATATCTTCAGGAGAACCGCCCTGATTGGCGGCAACGTCTTTTTCCGGAATATTCTGCGAAGCCGAAATATTTACCACCGCATCCGTAACGCTCTGGGCGAGGTCTGCCAGACTTTCAGGCCCTTTGGCGAAGGCAGGCGTAGGAAGCGCTACGCTGGACACGAGCCCCGCCTGCAGCGCCACACCCAGAAGGGCACCGGCCAAACCAAGCCGCCGAAGTTTCGAACCTTTGGAAATAATCGTCATCTAGCGTGTGCTCCGTCAGCCAATTTGTCTGAAAAAAGTGATTACAAGAACCGTCCGTAAAACCTGTTTATATGCAGCCCGGCCCGCTTTTAGAACTACGGGCCGCGCGCACAATGGTTTCATCATCAATCAAATTGGGGCGCACATGAGGCAAAATGCGCCGACAAACTCAATTCTTCGGAACGTCTGCGTTACTTTTGCCGTTAGGATCACCGAAATATTTGAAGAAATCGGAGTTCGGCGAAATAACCATCTTCGTCGTGCCAGCCTTCAAGCCTGACTCATAAGCCTGCATGGACCGGTAAAAGGCGAAAAAGTCTTTATCCTTGGAATAGCTTTCAGCAAAAATCCGGTTTCGCTCGGCATCGCCCTCGCCGCGCTTGGTATCAGCATCCTGCTGCGCTTTACCCAAAAGCACGGTAACGTCACGGTCAGCACGCGATGTTATCACCGCCGCCTCTTCGTTACCGCGCGCACGGTTATCAGCCGCCTCGCGCTGGCGCTCAGACTGCATCCGGCTGAACACCTTTTCGGAAATTTCCTTCGGCAGATCGGCGCGGCGAATCCGCACGTCGATAGCGGCAACGCCCAGGCGCTCAGCTTCGGTATTGGTGAGATCGCGAATCTTCACCATCAGTTCGGCACGATGGTCGCGAATGATGTCTGTGTTGGTGACTTCGCCCAAAACCCGCCTGACCGACGAATTGAGGATAGAACTAAGCTGATTATCGGCAATGGCACCTGTGCCAACCGACTGATAGAACTTCAGCGGATCGACAATGCGATAACGCAAAAACGCATCAACTTCGAGGCGCTGGTTGTCGCTCGCCAGCACTTCCTGCTGCGGGCTTTCGAGGTCAAGCACGCGATTATCAAGATGCACGACGCTCTCGATGAACGGTATTTTAAAATGCAATCCCGGATCGGTGACGATGCCGCGGCCCTGCACCGGCTCGCCAAAACGCAGCACAAGCGCCTGCTGGGTCTGGCGCACGGTAAACAGAGCGCTCATCGCCACAACGATCAGCGCCACAATGATGATGACGGGAACAAGCGTGATATTGCGGTTCATTTTGCCGCTCCCTTACCAAGATCGCCCAGCGGAAGATAGGGCAGAACGCCGCTGCCGGACTTGTCCAACAATATCTTGTCCGAATTGCCCAATACGCGCTCCATTGTTTCAAGATACAGCCGCTGACGGGTGACGTCCGGCGCCTTTTTATATTGCTCGAACACCTGATTGAACCGCGCCACCTGTCCGGTTGCCTCGGCCACGGTCTGCACCTTGTAGCCCTCCGCCTCCTGCACGATGCGAGGGATTTGGGCGTCGTCCAGCACATCGCCGACGATGGGGATGCCGCGCCGGCCGTAGCCCGCAACCATCGCTGCGACGCTCTCCGCCCGATCCGCCACGATATCGACCAGCGCAACATCGGCCCCGGCACGGGCGGCGAATTGCGCCGTCGCCTCCCCCATGCCCTGGCCGCCCCCGACGATCAGCAGTTTGCGGCCGGTCAGGCTGAACAGGGATGCTTCGTCGGGCATGGCAGTTTCCTCGGTTATCGGTGTCTTGGGGCGGACGATAGGCTGCGCTTTTCCGCGCTCGGTCGGCCAGACTTG
>JANXSV010000045.1 GCA_025356505.1 Methylovirgula sp. | reverse complement strand
CACCACGCCGCTGACCGGCGCAGGAGACGCTCTCGAATGCCACACAGAGGGGGGTGTGGTTCCGCAGCCAGAGCGGCATGTCAGGTTCGAGCGCCGCAGGCAGACCTGCCGCGTTAAACACTTCAACCCAGCGCTGCCGGTTCATGATGGTCTTCTGGCCCCCCGCGCCGATCGTCACCTTGAGGCGTCCCTCGTCGGACAGCGTCGCCTGCACAAACGGCATCCCAAAGGCGCATCGCTCGGTGCCAATTGCCTCTTGCAATAGGTCCGGCTCGAATGTGTTGAACATGAACTGGATGCACCCCGCCTTGTTGCGTCGAAGGACAGGCAGGAGCGAGGTCACCTGATGGGCGAGGAGGGTGACAATGATGGGATCATATGCGACGTGCTCATCCAGCACCGTCACGACCCGAACAGTGGCGCGCTCATCGGCGACATTGATGATAGCTTGGTCGCGTTCAAGCTGGCGCAGGCGGGTGGAGCCCGGCCGGGCGATGACCGTCACTTCGTGGCCACCTACGCGGGAGAGCTGGAAGGCGAAGGCGCTGCCGATTTTGCCTGCACCGAGGATCGCGATCCGAAGGGACGGTGAGGAGGTTGGGTAAGCTATTTCCGGCATAGCGGTAGTCTACACGGCCAAGCATCGCGCGTCTATGTTCGCACATCTGCACGAGCAAGAGGGAACCGTGCAGAAGTCAAGATTTTTGCATCAAGGTGCCGATTCTTTGAATGCAGCATCACCCGCCACATCGCTTGTGTTAGGTGTCAATCTGGCCGTCAATCAGCGACCTCAATCCTGATGTCGGTTTTTCAAATTGCCCAGATTATGCTCAGCGGCAAGGATACATCACCCTAACCGCATTGACGTCAGACTGCTTGCAATAGTGCGAAATACACCATTCACACTGTCGACATATTCGAGCAATTCTTGGCGCGGGAGAGCAAGCGCGAGTCGCTGCTTATAACCGAGCACCGTGCAAGCTAAAGTCTGTTTGTATGTCGTTTTGTAAAGCAGAATTTCAACATTACAAAATCGTGTTAAATATCAATGGGTTATATAGCACAATGGCGGAAGGGGTGAGATTCGAACTCACGGTGGGCTTGCACCCACGACGGTTTTCAAGACCGTTGCCTTAAACCACTCGGCCACCCTTCCGGATCGTGCCTCTGTTGAACAGAAGTTTGGCAAAAGATCAAGCCGGAATTGGCGCGAATCTGCTGAAATTTGCCCGCATAATATGTGCCAAACACGGCCACGCAAATAAATTTCGTTTTAAAATCAATTGCTTGCAAACCGCCGCTGGCCGAATTTCTGAGCCAATACCGGGCGTAAGCAGGCCAAAAGCGGGCCAAACAAGGCCGTATCAGGTATTTAAATACACATTTGGCCGATTTTTCTGCAACTCACCACAACCGTTTTGCAACTTGGAGCGAAATGAAAGCTTCAAAGGCAATAATCAACCGCTCTTTCATGGCGTCACCAAGTTTTTCAGTAAACAAACGAGCAGTAAGTCAAACAAGCCCCCAAGATAAGCCAGCCTCAAGAAGTGCAAGCCTCAACACAATCTATACACCTCTGTATAAACTCTTCACATGTGTGAAGGCTCCACTTGGGCGGGTCGATTTTACCACAGTTGCATTCCGGCTGCGGCGCAGATAGATTTACGCAACGTCTTAGCCAATCCTTTACCATTGGAGCGCATTTTGCGGGATAGTCCTGAACTATGTATCGTCTTGTCAGGTCTCGATTTTCTTGCGTTGCGTGTGTGCTCATGAGTGTAAAAATGCCTAAAGTCGTTTTTGGTACCAAGGTCGCTTGTGTGGTTGCTGCCGGATTGCTGGCATCGGGCTGCGCGCAAAACTCCAAAAAATATGCTGAAGCGGGGAACCTGTTTCCCACCAGCAAATATGGCCCGGCTTCAAAGCGGGTTATCGCTGAAGGCGAAGATGTGCCTAAGGGCGGCGGGCAAAATCTGGTTGGAAAGCCATATACTATCGCCGGTCACACATATTATCCCGCAGAACGGCCAAATTATTCGGCGGTCGGCATGGCCTCTTGGTATGGTGCGGATTTTCACGGTCGCAAAACTGCAAACGGCGAAATTTTTGATAAGGCCTCTGTGACAGCGGCGCATCCGACCATGCCGCTGCCGAGCTACGCCCGCGTGACGAACTTGCGCAATGGCGCTTCGATTGTGGTTCGTGTGAATGATCGCGGGCCCTATCACGGCGGACGGGTGATGGACGTTTCCGAAAAAGTGGCTGGCGCTTTGGATTTCAAAGGGCAGGGCACCGCCAAGGTTAAAGTGGAATATCTCGCACGGGCGGGGCTTGGCGGCTCCGACGACAACAAGCTTCTGGCTTCATTGCGCACGGATGGTTCCCCCGCGACACTCGATGGATTGCCGACGCAGCCGATCATGGTTGCGGCAAATCCCGAACCGGCGCAGCGCGTAGCCTCCCTTGCGCAGCCGGCTCAGCCTGAGCAGGCCGATGAGCAAAATTCGGACGAAGTAGCGACAGCGGCGTCGCCTTTGCCAAGCTCGGTTCCGCTCCCGGTGGCGCGCCCGTTCAATGTCGGCGCTCCAATCGTGAGCCGGCCGTTGATGGCGCCAAGCGCGGCGGCTCCGCCGGTGCTTGCACAAGGGGCCGCGCCAACAACAATCGCAACTGCGGTGCCAAGAACGCTAAAAACGGCGCGGCCTTTGCTCGATTCCGCTTCGGCGGTTCCGGCAGCGGCGGGAAAGCTTTCAGCGCTTTATTACAATTCCGATCTGCCGCCGATTGAGCGCTTCCAGAAGGACGGACCTTTCAAGAAGTTTCATCCGCGTACGATGGAAGACCTTCTCAAAACCTCGAATTGATCTTTAAGGGCTTTCTCGGAGGGGGAATCCTCCGCGGGCTTTTTCGGACACGAGTTCAGCCTTTCATTGATTCCGCCCACTGTTCATGCGAAAATGATGGCAAGCGGCTTGCTGAGTGCGCCGGGTTAAACGGGTGATGAGTTGGGTTTTTTTGGCGGAATGAGACGTCTCGCAATAGCGCTTCTGCCGCTTCTTGCGGCTCCGGTAGCTTGCGCGCAGACAATCCAGACATCCGCGCCCTATGCCATTCTGGTAGATTTTGAGTCCGGTTCAGTGCTGTTTGAAAAGGCCGCCGATGATTTAATGGCCCCTGCTTCGACCGTAAAATTGATGACGGCGGAACTGGTGTTCCACGAATTAAGCCTCGGCCACATAAAGCTGGACGATGTTTTTCCCATTTCCGAGAATGCCTGGCGCAAGGGCGGCGGTGTGGCGGGCGGCTCCAGCATGTTTGCCGAGCTCAAATCACGCATATCAGTAGAAGACCTGCTGCGCGGGTTGATCATACAATCGGGCAATGATGCCGCTATCGCGCTTGCAGAAGGCATTGCCGGAACCGAGGATGCATTTGCAACGCTGATGACGCGGCGCGCGCGCGAACTGGGCATGGAAAAATCAACCTTCACCAATCCATGGGGCAGGGCCGATGTCGATCAGCGGGTTACAGCGCGCGAGATGATGAAGCTTGCCAGCCATATCATCAAAAACTACCCGGATTATTATCACTATTTTGGCGAAAAAGAGTTTACCTGGAACAAGATACGCCAGTTGAACCGCAATCCGCTTTTGACAATGGAACTCGGTGCCGACGGACTGAAAACGGGCGATATCAAAGAAAGCGGATTTGGCCTTGTCGGCTCCGCTGTGCAGAATGGCCAGCGGCTGCTGCTAGTGATCAACGGGCTAAAATCAGCGAATGACCGGGCAGAAGACTCGCGGCGATTGTTGAATTGGGGTTTTCGCAGCTTCGAGCCAAAGACGATCTTCGCCGACAAGGATATCATCGCCTCCGCCAAGGTTTTTGGTGGAGCCTCAAGCGAGGTCGGGCTGGTTGCGGCCAAGCCCGTCAAAATGCTTGTGCCGCGTTCCGCCGGTGAAAAACTCACCGGCAAAGTATTTTACACGGGGCCGCTGATTGCGCCGGTAGAGGCGGGGCAGGAAGTTGGCGTCATGCGGGTGTTTCGCGGCCAGACGGTGATTTTGGAAGTGCCTCTGGTCACCGCATCGGCTGTGGGCGCGGGGACATTGAGCCAGCGCGCCCTTGACGCTGCCTCCGAACTCGGATTTGGCTTGTTCCGGCAGATGATCCAAAAGAAATAGCGGTTCGGAAAAGCAGTTGCGCGGTAAATTCATCACATTTGAGGGCGGCGAAGGCGCTGGCAAGTCGACGCAAATTCGCTACCTGGCTACGGATTTGCAGCGGCGCGGGCTTGAGGTCGTGGTGACGCGCGAGCCGGGTGGTTCGGCGGGAGCCGAGGCTGTGCGAAGCGTCATATTGAGTGGTGCGGCGCGCGATTTTGGCGCTGCTGGAGAGGCATTGCTGTTCAGTGCCGCGCGCATTGATCATATCGATCAGTTGATAGAACCGAGCCTCGCGGCAGGGAAATGGGTATTGTGCGACAGGTTTGCTGATTCGACCCGCGCTTATCAAGGTGTGTTGGGCAATTTGGACACGCGGCTGATACAAGCTCTCGAACATGTGACGCTCAAGGGTCTTAAGCCTGATCTGACGCTGATGCTGGACCTTGATCCGAAAATTGGCATGGCGCGGGCCGATGCGCGGCGGGGCAAATCGGAAGCCGCAGACCGATTTGAGAGCGAGGGTGCGGACTTTCACAAAGCCCTGCGGGATGTGTTTCGTGATATTGCCGCTGCGGAACCGGCGAGATGCGTGGTTATCGACGCATCACGAACGCAGGGGCTGGTTGCGGCAGATATTATCACGGCGGTGGCGAAGCACTTCAAGCTTGGCGATGGCGACGTCGTCGAGGAGGCAATGTCCTGATGGCGAAACTTTCTGAGGACATGCTGCCTGAAAGCGATGCGCAGACCGGCGCGGCGCATCCGCGCTATAATTCTGCATTCATCGGCCACGCCGCAGCGGAGCGGGAGCTTTTGACTGCCTATCAATCCGGCAGGTTGCCGCATGCGTGGATCATCGGTGGGGAGAAGGGCATCGGCAAGGCAACGCTTGCCTGGAGATTTGCAAAATTTTTGCTGGCAAATCCAGATTTCACGAAAAATGCGGTACAACATGCGACGTCGCTGGGTGTGGCGGATGATCATCAAAGTGTGCAGCGTGTGCGGGCTATGGGCCATGGTGACGTTCAAGTTTTGCGGCGGGAATGGAACGAAAAAACGAAAAAGCATTTCACTGTTATCCGCGCCGAAGATGCGCGAAAGGCGATTCATATGTTCCAGCGATCTGCCAGCGAGGGCGGATATCGGATCGTTATCCTCGATTGCGCGGAAGATTTGAACATTGAGAGCGCCAACAGCCTGCTGAAACTGATTGAGGAGCCGCCAGAGCGTTCGCTGTTTCTAATCGTGTCGCATCAGCCAAACCGCATTTTGCCGACGATACGCTCGCGCTGCCGGATGCTGCTGCTGCACCCGCTTACGCCTGAACAGGTCGTTCAGGCCTTACGAAGCGGGGAAAGCGCCCATGATACGGGCGCGCATGATTCCGGCGCACTTGAGACGGCGAGCCGTCTGGCGCATGGTTCAGTTTCGCGGGCGCTCAAGCTGCTGGGTGGCAAAAGTCTCGACGTCAGCAACAGGCTGGACGCGCTGCTGCGGCAACTGCCGCGTGTTGATTGGCGTGATGTGCACACATTGGCGGACAGCGTAACCTCACGCAGCAATGATGAGGAATACGAGACGTTGAAAGATATGCTGCTGGACTGGCTGCACGCTCAAGTCCACAGCCCGCAGCCTGTTCCGGCGCTGGCGGCTTTTGCCGAAAGCTGGGAGAGCATCACAGCCCTGATACGGCAGAGCGAGGCTTATAATCTCGATCGGCGCGCGCTGGTGCTGGCCGCCATTTCGCATTTGGCAAAAGCGGCTGAAACAGCGCAGGGGCACAGCAAAGCCTAATCGCGCTTGACCTTGCGCGCGCCCGGCGGCAAAACCAAAGAAACATTGGATTCCGAGCATGGCCACGCGCCCGACATTTTATATTTCGACAGCAATTCCCTATGCCAACGGCGCGCCGCATATCGGCCACGCCTATGAGCGCATTGCCACAGACGCCATTCAGCGCTTCAAACGGCTCGACGGTTTCGATGTGCGCTTCATTACCGGCATGGATGAGCATGGCCTGAAAATGCAACAGACGGCGGCCAAAGAGGGCATCAGTGTTCAAGCGCTGGCAGATCGCACGGCGGAGCAGTTTGCGCAGATGGGCGAGGTCTTGAACGCCCGTACCGACGATATCGTTCGCACAACCCAGCCGCGCCACAAACTCGCCTCGCAGGAGATTTGGCGCAGGATGCAAGCCAAGGGCGATATCTACCTTTCAAAATATTCCGGCTATTATTCCGTGCGCGACGAAGCCTATTTTGATGAGGCGGAACTTTCCACAAATGCGGACGGAAAGAAATTCGCGCCTACGGGCTCGCCTGTGGAATGGGTCGAGGAAAATTCCTATTTCTTCCGTCTGTCCGCCTATGCTGACAGACTGTTGGCGCTTTACGAAGCGCAACCCGCCTATGTGACGCCCGAAAAATACAAAAACGAAATTGTCGCCTTCGTTAAGCGCGGCCTGAAAGACCTCTCCATCAGCCGCACAACATTCGATTGGGGCGTTCAGGTTCCCGGCGATGATAAGCACGTGATGTATGTCTGGGTGGATGCGCTTACCAACTACCTGACCGGTGCAGGCTTTCCAGATGAAACTGACGCGCTGTTTCGATTTTGGCGCGGAACAGACGGGACGGGCGGAGCGCACCATGTGATTGGCAAGGATATCACGCGCTTCCACAGCATTTACTGGCCCGCTTTTTTGATGTCAGCGGATCTGCCACTGCCAAAACACGTCATCGTGCACGGCTTTTTGTTCAACAAGGGCGAAAAGATGTCGAAATCGGTCGGCAATGTCATCGACCCGATTGGCATGGCGGCCCATTATGGCGTTGACCAAATGCGATATTTTTTCTTGCGCGAAGTGCCATTCGGGCAGGATGGCAACTACTCGCACGAGGCTATTGTGGCGCGTATCAACGCCGACCTTGCCAATGACCTTGGCAATCTTGCGCAGCGCTCGCTGTCGATGATCAATAAAAACTGCGCCGGCAAAGTGCCAGTCCATGGGACGTTCACTCAGGCCGATCACGATATGCTGGGTATGGCGCATGGGATTCATGCCAAAACAAAAGTCGCGATGGAAAGCTTCGCGCTGCATACGATTCTGGCCGAGATCTGGGCCGTTGTGGGGGAGGCAAACCGATATTTTGCTTCGGAAGAGCCGTGGAAACTGACCAAAACAGACCCGGCACGGCGCGATACCATTCTTTATGTCACTGTCGAGGTTTTGCGTCATATCGCGATCCTGTCGCTGCCCTTCATGCCGGAGAGCATGACGAAGCTGTTGGATTTGCTGAATGTTGCGCCTGACCGGCGGGATTTCGCCCATCTAGGTGCCGTGGCCCATTTGAAACCGGGCACGCCGCTGGTGACGCCGAGCGGAATTTTCCCGCGCTATGTGGAGGAGGGGGCTTCCCCTGCGGCTCCCTGATGGCTGATAAAAGCAGCTTGCTGATCGACAGCCATTGCCACCTTGATTTTCCGGATTTTGCTGATCTGGGAGCAGTTCTCGCGCGTGCCGCGGCGGCTGGCGTTGGCAGGGCAATCACGATCTCCACCCGCGTTGCCAATTTTGATACTTATCGGAGCATTGCTGAACGTTTTGAAACTGTGTTTTTTTCGGTTGGTACCCACCCGCATCAGGCATGGGAAGAGCCTGATGTTGCCGTTGAGACATTGGTTGAGCTGTCGAAGCATCCCAAATGTGTGGCAATTGGCGAAGCCGGGCTGGACTACCACTATGATAAAACGCCGCGCGATATCGCCGCGCGGGTGTTTCGTGCGCATATTGCAGCGGCTCGCGTCACGCAGCTGCCGTTGGTTATTCATTCGCGCAATGCCGATGACGATATGGCGATGATTCTGGAAGATGAGATGGGGAAGGGTGCTTTCCCCGCGCTGTTGCATTGCTTTACATCATCACGGGCGCTGGCTGAGACGGGCCTGCGTCTCGGGCTTTACGTGTCAATGTCCGGCGTTTTGACATTCAGGAATTCGGATGATTTGCGGGCAATTGCGAAAGATATTCCACTTGAGCGCCTGTTGGTGGAGACGGATGCGCCCTACCTTGCGCCTATGCCGCATCGCGGCCGGCCAAATGAACCGGCTTTTGTCGCGGAAACGGCAAAGGTTCTGGCCGCGGTGAAGGGGGTTTCATTTGAACAGATTACTCAACAGACTACGGCCAACGTATTGAAATTGTTTTCGAAAATAAACTCATTCGAGCAGATCGCATGAGTTTGCAGATCACCATACTTGGCTGTGGCTCTTCTGGAGGTGTGCCGCGCGCGGGGAAGAGCGGCTGGGGCGCGTGCGACCCGCATGAACCGAAAAATCGTCGTAGACGCTGCTCAATTCTGGTTCAGAAAACCGCACCGAATGGTACGGCCACCACGGTGCTGGTTGATATGTCGCCGGATATGCGCATGCAGCTGCTTGACGCCAATGCGCAGCATCTCGACGCCGTTCTGCTGACCCATGCGCACGCCGACCATGTTCACGGTATTGACGATATTCGCCCTTTTGTAATCGATACACGCAAGCGGATGGATGTTTTTATCGACGAGCCGACGTCAAAAACCGTACGCAACAGTTTTCGCTATATTTTTGAAACCTTGCCGGGCAGCTTGTATCCGCCTTTGGTGAATGAGCGGAGGATCGAGCCGCGCGTGCCCTGCACCATTGAAGGGCAGGGGGGCCCCCTGCACGCTGTTCCGTTCCTGTTGCATCATGGGGAAATTGACGCGTTGGGTTTTCGCTTCGGCAATATTGCCTACACGCCTGATGTGAAGGAAATACCGGAAGAAAGTCTGCCATATTTGAAAAATTTGGACGTATGGATCATAGATGCGTTGCGCTACGCGCCGCATCCTAGCCATTTCAGTCTGTCCGAGGCATTGCAGTGGATTGAGCGGATGCAGCCCAAACGCGCCGTTTTGACGAATTTGCACAATGATATGGATTATAAAACGCTCAAATCGCAACTGCCGCCCGAAATTGATGTAGCTTACGATGGCATGGTGATTAGCGGTTTAACGCTTTGAGTGA
>JANXSV010000426.1 GCA_025356505.1 Methylovirgula sp. | reverse complement strand
GTTGGAATGGGTGCCCGCTGCACAGGCGAGTTCCGGCTCGCCGCTGAATCTGGCGGGTTTTTACCGGCATATGTTTGGTGCCGTTGTGGTGGCGCTTGCAGCCATGGTCGCCGGTTGGCCAAATAATTTTGGCCTGGCGCTGAGCTTTGCGCTGTTGTGGATTGTGTCGCCGGTCATTGCGCGATGGGTCAGCCTCCCGCCAGACGTCAAAGGCCAGCTGCGGGTCAGCGATGAGGATACACAGTTTCTGCGACTGATAGCGCGGCGGACGTGGCGCTTTTTTGAAGGCTTTGTCACCTCAGGGGAAAATATGCTCCCGCCGGACAATTATCAGGAAGACCCTGCCGCTGTCGCGCATCGAACTTCGCCGACCAATATGGGGCTGTATCTACTTTCAGCGGCCTCGGCGCGTGATTTTGGCTGGTGCGGGACGGCAGAAACGCTCGACAGACTGGAGGCTACACTGCGAACCATGGCCGGCCTCGAGCGCTATCGCGGCCACTTTTATAACTGGTACGACACGCGGGATTTGCGGATTTTGGGGCCGAATTATGTGTCGTCGGTCGATAGCGGCAATCTCGCCGGTCATTTGATCGCATTGGCAAACACTTGCCGCGAATGGCGCAAGCAACCCAACGATTTTGGCACGCGCCTGGCCGGGCTGACGGATATGATCTTGCTGGCGCAAGATATGCTCAACACGCCCCAGCAAGCCAAAGCGGCTGCCTCCCCCGGGCTGACGCGGCTAAAAGGTATTTTGGCGGCGCAAGTCATCGTGCTCAAGCTGGCTCAGACACCGCCGCAAGATGCTGAACCTAACTCTTCACAGCCGGAGACTGCGGAGCGTCCCGCAGCGAGCGTGGCACACACCTCGCGCCCGCATGCCGAGCAGATATTGGCGGATCTGGCGAAATCAGCGGCCCTGTTGGCCGATGCTGCGCGCAGCTTCAAGCATGATAACAGCGCGGAAGTGATTTTCTGGGTTGACGCCTTTGGCCGGAGCATTGCGTCGCATCAGCGCGATTTTGCGCCTGATCTTGTCGGAGATACCGGCGTGAATGAGCGGCTGGAAAAGCTGGAAGCAGTGGCACATGACATGGCTATGGCGATGGATTTTCGCTTTCTGATCGACGAAGATCGAAAACTGCTGTCGATCGGCTGCCGGTTGCCGGAAGCAGTTCTCGACGGCTATTGCTATGATCTGCTTGCCTCCGAAGCGCGGCTTGCGAGCTTCTTTGCAATCGCAAAAGGCGATCTGCCGTCAAATCATTGGTTTCGGCTCGGGCGAAGCGTAATTCCGGTGGCGCAAGGTGCGGCGCTGATTTCGTGGTCCGGATCTATGTTCGAATATTTGATGCCGTCGCTTATCATGCGGGCACCAACAGGCAGTTTGCTCGATCAAACCAACAAGTTGATTGTGCAGAGCCAGATTGCCTATGCGTCTGGCCTGCGCTTACCCTGGGGCATGTCAGAGTCGGCATATAATGCCAGAGACCTTGAACTCACCTATCAATATTCCAATTTCGGCGTGCCGGAATTGGGATTGAAGCGCGGATTGAGTGACAACACAGTCATTGCTCCCTATGCCACGGCGCTCGCTACGATGGTCGACCCACGCGCCGCCTGTCAAAACATGCTCCGGTTGAGAGGTCTGGGCGCGCTTGGCCGATATGGCTTTTATGAAGCGCTTGATTACACACCCGCCCGGGTACCCGATGGTAAGGACATGGTGATCGTGCGCGCCTATATGGCACATCACCAGGGCATGACGATTGTTGCCATTGCAGATGCCTTGATGGACGGCGCGATGCGGGCACGTTTCCATGCCGAACCCATAGTTCAGGCAACTGAGCTGTTGCTTCAGGAGCGTTCGCCGCGCGAAGTGGGAATTGCCGGGCCGCGGGCTGCTGAAGTGTCGGCAACCAGTTCCGTCCAGAACATCCAGGCGGGTGGCTTGCGCCGGTTTACCACTGGCGCGCAAGTTACTCCGGCAACGCACTTGCTCTCCAATGGCCGCTACGCTGTAATGATGACTGCGGCAGGGTCAGGCTATAGCCGCTGGGGCGATTTTGCCGTCACGCGCTGGCGCGAAGATACCACCTGTGACGACTATGGCTCCTATGTGTTTTTGGGGGATGTGCGCAGCGGCGAAGTGTGGTCGGCAGGTGTGCAGCCCGCTGCGCAGGCTCCCGATGATTATAGTGTGGAGTTCAGCGAAGACCGAATTCAGGTCATTCGTCAGGATGGCAGTCTGACAACCACAATGGATACGATCGTCTCTCCGGAAGCGGACGCGGAAGTTAAGCGCGTGCAGATTACCAATACGGGAATTCGCGCGCGCGAGTTGGACGTGACCTCTTACAGTGAACTGGTGCTGGCTGCCCAATCGGCCGACATCGCCCATCCGGCCTTTTCAAAACTCTTCGTCGAAACCGAATTTGTGCCGGAGCTTGGTGCGTTGCTGGCGACGCGGCGTAAGCGCGCCTCCACAGATGCCGAAATCTGGGCCGCTCATATCGTGGTTTATGACGGACAGCCGAACGGTGCGCTGCAGTATGAAACCGACAGAGCCAAATTCATCGGACGCAGCCGCAGCCTTCGCTCCGCCGTCGCGGTTCAGCCCGGGCAAAGCCTGAGCAATAGTGTCGGTACGGTTCTGGATCCGATATTTTCGCTGCGGCAGCGCGTAAAAGTGGCGCCCGGCCTGACTGTGCGGCTGTCGTTCTGGACGCTGGTGGCGTCAAGCCGCGCCGCATTGATCGATCTCATAGATCACCACCGAGATGCCCATGCCGTGGAACGTGCGATCACGCTGGCTTGGACACAAGCCCAGGTTCAGCTGCACCATCTCAGTATTTCTGCCAGTGAGGCCGCGCTGTTTCAGCGTCTTGGCGGCTATATGATTTACTCCAGCCCGCAATTGCGACCGTCTTCCGAGGCGATCATACGCGGCGCCAATGTCCAATCCGGACTTTGGGCGCGGGGTGTTTCCGGCGATCTGCCAATTCTGCTGCTGCGCATTTCCGAAGCGGAAAATCTCGATCTGGTACATCAGCTTTTGCGGGCGCAGGAATATTGGCGCATGAAGAAACTGGCCGTCGATCTGGTTATTCTCAACGAGCGGCAGTCATCCTATGTGCAGGATCTGCAATCGGCCATCGATGCCGCGGTGCGGATGCGAGCGCTGCGGCGCGCCCCTTCCGATGGCCAAATGGGGCAAGTCCACGTCCTGCGTTCAGACCTTATCCCACATGAACTTGGCCTCCAACTGGCGAGCATGGCGCGCGTGGTCATCATTGCGCAGCGCGGTACACTGTTCGATCAGCTTGATCGAATCCGCGATGAGAGCGAGCCTGTGCGCGCGCCGATCAAGGAACTGTCTTACACGCGGCCCACCGCCGACAAATTTGAGGTTCCGGACTTGGAACTGTTCAACGGAACGGGTGGATTTGCCCGCGATGGCAGAGACTATGTCACTGTGCTTGGCGCGGGTCAGGTTACGCCGATGCCGTGGATCAATGTCATTTCAAATCCGGGGTTTGGCTTTCAGGTTTCGACAGAGGGAAGCGGTTACACCTGGGCGGTTAACAGCCGCGAAAACCAGATCACTCCCTGGTCCAATGATCCGGTTACGGACCGCGTCGGCGAGGCGTTTTATTTGCGCGATGAGGAAACCGGCGGAGTTTGGAGCCCCACGGCATTGCCGATTCGCCATCCGCTTGGGACCTATATTGCGACGCATGGCCGAGGTTTCAGCAAGTTCCAGCACGTCTGGCAGGATATTGATGCAGAATTGCTGCAATATGTTCCGCTGGACGGAGAGATCAAGATTTCGCGGCTGACGTTGCGCAATCTCTCGACGCGCACGCGCTACATCAGCGTCACGGCCTTTGTCGAATGGGTGCTGGCATCAAACCGTGGCGCTTCGCTTAACTACATCACGACGGAGCGGGACAGCGGGAGCGATGCGATTTTTGCGCGCAACCCGTGGAGCAATGATTTTGGCCGGCGGGTGGCATTCCTCGATATGGGCGGCAAGCAGACCGACTGGAGCGGGGACCGGCTTGAATTCATCGGCCGGAACGGCTCTCTGGCGGAGCCAAAAGCGCTGTTCAGGGCGGCGGGCCTTTCAAAAACCTTCGGGGCCGGTCTTGATCCTTGCGGCGCGTTGCGGCAGCGCGTGACACTTGCGCCCGGCGCACAAGTCGAAGTGCTGACATTTCTGGGTCAAGGCGCAAATGCGGAGCGGGCGCGCGAGCTCATCATGCATTATCGCGCCGCCGATCTCGATCAGGTTCTGGCAGATGTCGGCCAGTTTTGGGACGAAGTGCTCGATAGGGTTCAGGTTAAAACGCCGGATCGCAGTATGGACATTATGCTCAACGGCTGGCTGCTCTACCAAACCCTTGCGTGCCGTGTCTGGGCGCGCTCAGCGTTTTATCAGGCTAGCGGTGCCTATGGATTCCGCGATCAATTGCAAGACGGGATGGCGCTCGCGGTGACAAAACCCGCCTTCACACGCGAGCATTTGCTGCGCGCGGCGGCACGTCAATTTGTGGAGGGCGATGTACAGCATTGGTGGCTGCCACATTCGGGGCAGGGGGTGCGTACGCGCATCTCGGACGACCGTGTTTGGCTCGGCTTCACCGTGAGCCAATATATCAGCGTCACGGGCGATGTGGCGGTGCTGGACGAGAAGGTTCCGTTCCTTGAAGGCCAGAGACTTGCCGAAGGCGAGCATGACAACTTCTTCCACCCGGGCCTTTCGGAGCAAAGCGCCAGCCTATTTGAACATTGCGCCCGCGCGCTTGACAACAGTCTTGCGCTTGGAGTGCACGGTCTGCCTCTCATGGGCACAGGCGATTGGAACGATGGCATGAACCGCGTCGGCGAGCTTGGCCGCGGCGAAAGTGTTTGGCTCGGCTGGATATTGTTCAAAACACTGCATCTTTTTGCCGATATTGCCGATAAGCGCAGTGACAAGGCCCATGCTGATCATTGGCGCGACTTTGCTGGTAAGCTGCAAAGCGCGTTGGAGGCCCAGGCATGGGACGGCGCATGGTATCGGCGCGGC
>JANXSV010000065.1 GCA_025356505.1 Methylovirgula sp. | reverse complement strand
TTGAAGGAGATGGAAGCTGACGGGGCGCTGGAGAAGCGCAATCGCGGCTTGAGCAAAGCCAATACGCTGCCGCCTGTTGTGCTTGCCGATATCAAGGGGCGTGATGACGACGGCGAACTTTACGCCTATCCGGCAGAGTGGGACGAGGCGGCTGGGAAGCGCCCGCGGATTGACGTGCATATTCCGCGCAAATTGAAAGTGGAGGGGCCTGTCGCGGGGGTTGGCGACCGGGTGTTGCTGCGCGTTGAAGTCAATCACACGCCGGAGCGTGGCGAGGCGGCCTATTCGGGGCGCGTTATCAAGATATTGCCTAAGGCGCGGGTTCAGATTTTAGGGATATACCGGGCAGATGTCGGTAAGGGCGGGCGGCTTTTACCGATCGACAAGCGCTCGCGAGGACTGGAATATATTATCAGCGAGGGCGATGAGGGCGATGCGCAGGACGGTGATCTCGTCGCTGTTGATACTGCGCGGGCGACACGGATGGGGCCGCCGCACGCTGTGGTGCGTGAAGTGCTCGGGTCAATAAAGTCCGAACGGGCTGTGAGCCTGATTGCCATTCACACCCATAATATTCCCAATGTTTTTAGCGCCAATGCGCTTAAAGCTGCTGAGGCTGCCAAGCCTGCCACGCTCAATGGCCGTGAAGATTGGCGTCATATTCAACTGCTCACTATCGACCCGCCTGACGCCAAAGACCATGATGATGCTGTTTTTGCGGAAAAGGATCCGGAGGTCGAGGGCGGTTATATTGTGAGCGTGGCCATTGCCGATGTTGCTGCCTATGTCCGTTCAGGCTCGGCGCTCGACCGGGATGCGCTCGAGCGCGGCAATTCTGTGTATTTTCCTGATCGCGTTGTGCCGATGCTGCCCGAGCGGATTTCCAACGATCTGTGCTCGTTGAAGGGCGGGGAAGATCGTCCGGCGCTGGCTGTGCGCATGCATCTCGGCACCGATGGCCGCAAGACCAAGCATAGCTTCCATCGCATTATGATGAAATCAGCCGGGAAGCTGGCCTATGCGCAGGTGCAACGCGCCATCGACGGGGCGCCGGACGACGTGACCTTGCCGCTCATGGCCGAGCTTAAAGAGCTATATGCGGCTTATGAGTGCTCTAAAAAAGCGCGCGATGCCCGCCAGCCGCTTGAGCTTGATCTGCCTGAACGCAAATTGATCCTCAATCCGGACGGTACAGTGGTCCGGGTCAGCATGCCCGAGCGGCTCGACGCGCATAAGCTCATCGAAGAATTCATGATTCTGGCCAATGTGGCGGCGGCAGAAACACTGGAGGCTAAAAGCTCCAAGCTGATTTACCGGGCGCATGATGAGCCATCGCTTGAAAAGCTTAATGCCCTGTCGGAATTTCTGGCGTCAATCGGTATCAAGCTGGCAAAAGGGCAGGTCCTGAAACCCGAGCAGTTCAACCAAATTTTGCAGCGGGTCAAAGGCACTGAAAACGAGCATCTGGTCAATGAAGTCGTGCTCCGGTCGCAGGCGCAGGCGGAATATACCACGCAGAATTACGGTCACTTCGGGCTAAATCTGCGGCGCTATGCACATTTTACCTCGCCGATTCGCCGATATGCCGATTTGGTGGTCCACCGCGCCCTCATTCGGGCCTTACATCTCGGAGATGACGGGCTTTCCGACGCAGAGATCATCATTTTGCCGGATATTGCGGCGCAGATCTCGATCGCCGAGCGGCGGGCGATGGCCGCAGAACGGGAAACCACCGACCGGCTGATCGCCCAGTTCCTTTCCGACAAGGTTGGTACGATTTTTTCCGGACGTATTGCCGGCGTGACCAGAGTTGGGCTTTTCGTGAAGCTGGACGACACTGGCGCGGACGGTTTTATTCCAGCGGCTACGCTCGGCGCGGATTATTTTCACTATGATGAGGTTTCGCACGAGCTGGTGGGTACGCGCACCGGTGAAACCCATCGCCTCGGGGATAGGGTTCAAGTGCGGCTTGTGGAGGCTGCGCCTATGGCCGGGGCGCTGCGTTTCGAAATGATTTCAGAGGGGCGCAGCTCCAAGCCGATGAGCGCCGGAAAGTCCGCCAAGGGCCGCCGCGACCATTCGCCAACTGGCGTGGTGCGCCAATTCGGCCCAAGAGGTCGCAGTGCAACCAAGCGAGGCCGAAAGCCATGATTTCAACGCCGTCAAATATCCACGACCCGCGTGAGACATGGCCGGCGATCCGGCGCGGCCTCATGGGAAAATGCCCGCATTGCGGCACCGGACGCATGTTCAAATCCTATTTAAAGGTCTGTGATCATTGTGAAAATTGCGGCGAGAATCTCTCTCATCAGCGCTCCGACGACGCTGCGCCTTACATGACGATTTTTATCGTCGGCCACGTGATTGTTGGCGCGATCCTCGCGATGGAGCAATATTATGGCGATACGCCAACGTGGTTTAACCTGACCATATGGCCGTTTGCGACGCTGGTTTTGTGCCTATGGATTTTGCCGATGATGAAAGGCGCACTTGTCGGGCTGCAATGGGCCAATAAAATGCACGGGTTCGGCGCGCCGGATGCCAATTCATCGCAAGTGAGTCAGGCGCTTTGACAGGTGCTGCCGCCAGCATAAGCCTGCCAGAAGCAAGTGCAAATGAAGGCGAGGTTGGGCCAAAAGCTGGCCAAGTCTGGCCAAACGTGCGCCCGAAGACTGCGGCGACGCTTATCATCGTTGATCGTACAGGCAAACACCCCAAAATCCTGATGGGGAAGCGCCACGCCGGGCTCACCTTCATGCCTGGTAAATTCGTTTTCCCCGGCGGGCGACTTGAGCGGGCGGATCACTCAATGTCGGTTGCCGGAGCCTTGCCGGGACATGTCGAGACTAGGCTGATGGCACGGGATTCGCGCGCCAGCGCGGTAAGGGCGCGGGCCATGGCGCTGGCCGCAATTCGCGAGACCTATGAAGAGACTGGTCTGATGATTGGCACCAGCGAACATGGCGCGCCGCAAAGCGCTCCGGCAGGCGTCTGGAGCGAGTTTGCCGCGCATGGTATTTTCCCTTCGCTCGAAGGATTTCATTTCATCGCACGGGCGATAACGCCACCAAGGATGTCGCGGCGCTTTGATGCGCGCTTCTTTTGTGTTGACGCGGGGTGGGTGGCGCAGCGGGTTGAGGGCAAAATCGGCGCAGACGCGGAATTGACCGAGCTTGTCTGGATCCCATTGCGCGATACGGCGCAGCTTGAACTTGCTGAAATCACCCGCACCATCCTTGACGAGTTGCAAACCCGCATTGCCGGCCGGATGGCACCCTATCTGCCTGTGCCGTTGCTTTTTGAAAAAAACCGCAAGTGGCAGAGGGTGGAGCTTTGATGTTGTTCTTGACTTTGGCGGCTTAATCCGTATTTTGCGCCCACAAACCAAGTGGCCTCTGCCGCGTTAAAAGGATTCTTATCATGGCAAAAGCCGCAAACATCAAAATCAAGCTGTTGTCGACAGCAGACACCGGCTTTTTCTACGTTGCAAAGAAGAACGCTCGTACCAAGACCGAGAAGTTCACTTTCACCAAGTATGATCCGGTTGTGCGCAAGCATGTTGAATTTAAAGAGACCAAAATCAAGTAACTTGATTACGTTTTTTGGTGAATTCAAGCTATCTGTAAGGGCTCCCTCGGGAGCCTTTTTCGTTCTGGGGCTTGAATCTTGTCTGGTCGGAACCTTGTCTGGTTGATCTAAGTGGCTGATTGTTTCTACCAAGGCCTATCAGTTTGAGGTATTGGCCGAGGATATGGCTTCTAACCGCCAAAGCCGTTTTCGCTGATCCAGCGACGTTCAAAGTCCCAGGCGTGGCCTTCCCAAAAAATACCGGCGGTTGGCTCTGGAACGGTCGAGAAGCCTAATAGGCTGATGTCGAAATTGCTGTTGGCGGGCCGCAAGGCGGTCTGTCTGAGGCGCAAGTGGTGAAACAGTGCCAGCGTCCAGAAGCCGGTGGACGGCCCGGCGCTGTGCGGATAATCGGCAACGGCTGGCGT
>JANXSV010000341.1 GCA_025356505.1 Methylovirgula sp. | reverse complement strand
GCAGTGCAGAGCAGGCGCCAGCCGCAAAAGCAACGCTTCGATTTTCCTTGAATACTGTTCGTGAAGTGAGGTTTCTTTGTCTATTGAAGCGATTGTGGATTGCGCCACGAAGGGCCGCACATTTCTGCAAACTTCGCATGCGCATGAACCCGGTTGCGAGGGCGAGAGGCATAGCTTTTCAAAAAACTGGTGTATTCGTTAGCGTCTTATATTTACATTTTATATCAATTAGATGGGCCTTAAATCCGACTTCGGCCTGCGCACAACTTTTTTAGTCTCGTCTTGAATTGGCAACTTCGTCATCGTCCGACCCGGCGTGATGTTAGGCCGTAAGCGGTTTCTTAATATCGGTACGCAATCAGCCGCTGAGATGCGCGAACATACCCGTAAAAGCTTTTGGCCGTGGCTGCGCATAGCCACCGATCTTCGACGTAGTGAGCCCAAGCCGCGCCACGCTCTGCAACAGAGCAACAGCTGCCGAAACGCCGTCGATCACCGGCAGTCCGTGCAGCTTGGCAAGTTCAGCGGCCAGATCGGCCATTCCGGCACAACCCAGCACAATCGCCTCGCAGGCATCGCTACTTTTTGCCCGTTCGATCTCCTGCGAAATGCGTTCCCGTGCGTTGGAGCCCGGCTTTTCAAGATCGAGTACTGGCACCTCCGCCGCCCGAACTCCGGCGCAGCGCGACGCTAGCCCGTACCGAACCAGATTGTGCTCTATGATCGGAATTGACCGCCCCAGCGTCGTCACCACGCTAAAACGCCCGGCGATCAGGCTCGCGATGTGGAAGGCTGCCTCGCCAATGCCCACCACCGGCGCACGCGCCACACATCTGGCTGCGTCAAGGCCCGTGTCATCAAAACAGGCGATGATGTGCCCGGACGCGCCCCGCGCCTCCGCCTCGCTCACCCGTTGCAGCATGCCAGGCACGGCGAAAGCCTCGTCAAAATAGCCCTCGATCGAGGCTGGTCCGGACATGGGCTGCGTAGCAAAAATTTCTGTCTCGCTCCCGGCAATAGCGCGCGCCGCCGAAGCGATCTTTTCCGTCATCGAGGCGGTTGTATTGGGATTTACGACATGCAGCAACATTACATGACGCCCTTACCGGCATCAGAGCCATGGCGACTTTGCCGCCTCTGCAGCAGGTTCATAATGAACAGAGCGCCGAAAATAGCCAAAAATGACACCGCGCTGGTAAGAGTGCCAAGAGCATAAATATCCGGTTTCGTCACCGTTGTTGTCAGGCCCTGCAACTCCAGCGGCAGCGTGTTCACCGCGCCTATCGCCTGGCTGGAGCGCGCTAGCTCGTCCCATGACAATGTAAAGCCGAATAGGCCGATACCGACCACCGATGGCAGGATAATCGGCAGAACCACAAAGCGGAACGTTTGCCATGGTGAAGCGCCCAAATCACGCGCCGCCTCTTCCAGTGTTGCATCGAAGCGGTTGAAAATCGCGAACATGATCAGTAGGCCGAACGGCAAGGTCCATGTCAGATGCGCGCCCAAACCAGACGAAAACAGCCCCATCCCTGTTGTCCAGTTTTCGCCCCAGCTGCCCCCAAAATGATGCACGCTATCGTCGATCAGCCGGAACTCCAGAGCGATACCCAGCGACGTTATGATCGATGGGACAATCAGACTGGCGATCGCTGTGTAAAACAACACGGCGGAACCGGCGAACTTTTTGCGGAACGCCATACCGGCAAGCACCGACAAAACCACCGTCACTATCATCACCACCAGCCCGAGCTTGATCGATCTCGTGAATGCCGCGCCGATGTCGACAATGCCTGTGCCTTCAAATAGCTTGAAGAACCAGTGCAGAGATAGGCCGTTCATCGGAAAAGTCAGGCCGCCATCGGGGCCCTGAAACGACAGTGTGAAAATAGCGAACATCGGCCCGTAGAGAAACAGCACGTAAAGTGTGAACACCAGCGCCAGGATATAGAAGCTCTTTGGCCGACCTTCACGCATGATAGCTCCTTGCACGCATCATAGCTCCTTGCACACATCACAGATCATCCCACGCATCACAATTCCTTGCGGATATCGACCAGCTTTGAAAGCGCCGATATAATAAGAAAAGTGATCACCAACAGGATGACGGCATTCGCCGCGGCGGCGGGAAACTGCAGCGCGTTCAGCCGCACCTCGATGATTTTGCCGGCCGCGGCCAACTGCTGACCACCCATGACGCCTATGGTGATAAAGTCGCCCATCACGATAGTGATGACAAAAATAGAGCCGATAACGATGCCGGGCTTTGCCAGCGGGATCACCACATTCCACAACGTCTGCCAGCCTGTCGCGCCCGCATCATAGGCCGCCTCGATCAGCCGCTTGTCGATACGGATGAGCGAATTGAAAATCGGCACTACCATGAAAAAGGTGAACAGATGCACGAGCGACAAGACCACCGCGAATTCGGAAAACAGCAGCCAGTCCAGCGGCTTATCGATCACACCCATGTGCATCAAACCGCTATTGACCAAGCCGTTGCGCCCCAACAGCGGGATCCACGCGATCATGCGGATGACATTCGACGTCCAGAACGGGATGGTGCAAAGCAGCGACAATCCGATCTGCATCGACTTGCTTTTGATGTGGAAGGCCAGAAAATAGGCGACGCTGAAACCGATCACCAGCGTGAAGGCCCAGGTCAGAAAACACAATTTAATCGTCTCGAGGTAGGTTTTTAAAATCGTGCAAAGGCCGGGCAATTGCGCCACGCAGCCTTCGAAGCTTTCGTAATATCCGCGCGTGGTGAAGCCGGGTATCATTTCATATTCATTGTAGTCCCAGAAGCTGACCATGACCACAAAGCACAGCGGCAGCAGGAAAAATGCCGCAAAAACCAGCATCATCGGCCCTGCTTGCAACCAGGCAACGAGATTTTTGGAAGGGGATTTGAA
Organism: Methylovirgula sp.; assembly: GCA_025356505.1. GTDB lineage: Bacteria > Pseudomonadota > Alphaproteobacteria > Rhizobiales > Beijerinckiaceae > JANXSV01. The sequence continues at coordinate 4,047 of JANXSV010000341.1, read as the reverse complement.
CATGAAGCTGAAGCTGCTTTTGAGTGCTCGTTGGGAATTGCCCCTCCCTGTCCCTTCTGCGCTCGCAGGGGGTCAAGAAGGGGCTAACGCTTTACCAGTTCGGCTGCTTACGCAGCGATGAACTCGTTCCATTTACGAACCATGTAGTCGTTTTCATCCATAACCGCGTTCCAGCAGGCAACAGAGCCCATCCGGTCTTCGTAGGAGCCGCCGTCACGCTTTGCGCCTGCCTTTTCAAGGGTGGTGCCGTCCGGTGCCTTGATATCCGCGACCGCAGCCTTGCCTTCCATCCAGTAGCCCCATTCGTCAGGCGACATATTGGCTTTTGCTGTGGACAGAACAGCCGAATAGTAGCCTTGGCGGTTGAGGTAAGCGCCTGCGAAGCCGGAGAGATACCAGTTTACGAATTCGTAGGCGATGTCGAGTTTTTTGCCCGAGACACCCTTGGACACGCAGAAGCCCGAAGCCCACGAACGGTAACCCTCCTTGAGCGGCTGGAATGTGCAGTCGATACCCATCGAGCGCACTTTGGTCACGGCAGGTGACCACATCGACTGGATAACGGTTTCTCCGGCGGCCATCAGATTGACGCTTTCGTTGAAATCTTTCCAGAAAGCGCGGAACTGGCCGCTCTTTTTGGCCTCGGTCATGATCTTCATGGTGAGGTCGATTTCGGCCTTGGTCATGTTGCCTTTGTCTTCATATTTATGAAGGCCAGAGGCTTCCACGACCATGGCAGCGTCCATGATCCCGATTGATGGTATGTTCAAAATCGATGCTTTGCCCTTGAATTCCGGGTTCAGCAATTCGCTCCACGAGGAAATTGGACGCTTGATCAGGTCTGGGCGGATGCCGAGCGTATCTGCATTGTAGACGGTCGGGATGAGCGTCACATGTTCGGTGGGGGTCTTCGAAAATTTAGTTGAATTCTCGCCTTCGAGATACAGCACCTTCCATGGTGCGGTGCCTTGGTTGCCGATTTTTTTGCCGTTGGGCAGTTCACCTTTAGTGAAAACCGGCGTGATATTGTCAAATTCTTTGATTTTCTTGGCGTTCAGGCCAAGAATGTTGCCCGATGGCACTAGCTTCTTCAACGAGAAATATTCGGTGTCCAGCACGTCAAACGAGTTTGGCTGAGTAATCACACGCTTGGTTACGTCGTCTGTGGTCGCGGTGATATATTCGATCTTGATGCCGGTGTCGGCGAAGCACTTCTTCGAAATATCGTCGCCTTCATTGACGGCGGTACCCAGATAACGCAAGACTTTGGCTTCCTGCGACATGATATAGGGGAAACCTGTGATTGCGCCCGAACCTGCCGCAGCGCCGACCAGCCCGGCAGCGCCTTTCAGCACGGAACGCCGGGAAATAACGTTTTTCTTGCTCATATCAGCTCTCCTCAAACCCCGCATCGGCCGGAATTGGCTCCACGCGTCCTATCCTCACTATGTCAGGCTATGTGCCTGGGCAGGATCCCAACTCGCCACCACCGGGACTCCAATGGTCCAAGGTGCGGCGTCGAATTCATGTTCTGAAATTTGCGCGGCCAAATCACCGCTGCTGCCCGTGGCGATACTCACCTGCACATAGGTGCCCTGATACTCGACTTCGATGATCGTGCCCGCCACCATTGGTCCGCTGCCAGCATCTTGCGGGCGCGACAGCAGCAATTTATCCGCACGAACCGCCACTTTGCCGTTGGGAGTGACCACCACATTGTGACCGCCCATAAATTTGGCGACAAACTCGGTGCGGGGCTCATTGAAAATATCGCGGGGATGGCCTTGTTGCTCGATCTTGCCATTATTCATAATCACGGCAATATCCGCGAGCGCCATCGCTTCTTCCTGACTGTGCGTCACATGCACGAAAGTAATGCCAAGCTCGCGTTGAAGGCGCTTCAACTCCGCCCGCATCCGGATTCGTAAAAACGGATCAAGCGCCGAAAGCGGCTCGTCGAGAAGCAAAATGCGGGGCTCCGTGATCAGCGCCCGCGCCAATGCCACGCGCTGTTGCTGCCCGCCCGAAAGCTGCGCCGGAAGGCGCTGCGCATAACCTTCCATCGCCACGAGCGCCAGAAGCTTCTGCGCTTTTTCATGGCGTTCGGCCTTTTCGACCCCGCGCATTTTTAATGCAAAGGCCACATTGTCCAAGACGCTGAGATGCGGAAAAAGCGCATAGGATTGAAACATCATCGCAGTGCCGCGCTGAGCAGGCGGCAATTGTGTGATAACCGAATTGCCAATCAGAATATCGCCGGACGTGGCGGCCTCATGCCCCGCGATCATTCGCAATGTCGACGTTTTTCCGCAACCCGACGGCCCAAGCAGACAGCAATAGCGGCCCTCCGGAATTTTCAGATCAATGGCATTCACTGCCACGGTGCCGCTGTAGCTTTTGGTGAGCTGTACAAGTTCCAATGTCGCGTTGCCGACCATTGTGCTTTTCCCGTGACGCCGTGACGTAAACCGCCTTTGCAGAGATGCAGCGTGTCAAGCAAGGATTGCAAAGCCTGTGCCAAGTCACAAACCCGGTCATAGCCACGTGAAAATTACGGGGAAACGGCTACGTCCTCGGTTCAGTTCTGAGCACGAATGCCTATTTCGAATCCATATTGCGCGCAATTTAAGCACAGGATTGCATGCAATTTGGCAGATTGCGGAAACCCGGCTGCGCACTTAAATTGGAAACAACAAGATATTGCGTAACATCCTTTTCCAAACGCAGAACCCAGAGGCGCACGTGGACAAATATGCAAAGGCGGCAAAACGCAAAACGCTCTCGGCTCAACCTCAAGCACGGGAAAAGAGTGCAACGGTTCAACAAGACCGCGCCAAACAGGACGCAGCCCAGCAACACAGGGCTGAATTGGTGCGCAACGGCATTGTGCGAGCCATTCTGGAGCACCGCCTTCATCCGGGCACGAAGCTGGGCGAAGATGATCTGGGAAATATCTATGGGGTCAGCCGCACACTTGTACGCCTCGCGCTGCAGACTTTAGCCCGCGAGGGAATCGTCATCATGAAGAAAAATCGCGGGGCTTTCGTAGCGCAGCCCTCCATAGCGCAAACACGCGAAGTGTTTGAGGCGCGCCGACTGATAGAACCCGCCATCGCCGCGCGCGCAACCCAGCGCGCCACTCCTGCTTTTGCCAAAGCGCTCAACGCGCATCTGATAGAAGAAAGCGCATCGCTGGCCGGTCATGATGAGCAGGCGAGCATCCGGCTTTCAGGCGACTTTCACCTTTTGGTGGCGCAGATGTCCGGCCATTCGGTGTTTCAGACGATGCTTAGTGAGTTGATCACCCGCTCATCTCTGTCCATTCTGATGTATAAATCCAGCCGCGAGCACCTCTGCGGTGTCGATCATCACCGCGAAATTGCGGATGCAATTATTTCAGGCAATGGCGTGCGCGCAGGCGGTCTTATGGTTCATCATCTCGACGAAATCGAACATGGATTGGAACTGGAGCGCAGTAGCAACCCCTCAAAAAATCTTGAGCATATCCTCGCGGCCCGGTGAGCCTCTCTACTTGTGCTATGCTGCACGTGGCCAAACTGACGAAGAACCTCAAGCTTCCGCGCTGCTGCGACCCTCATCATGTTGGCAAACAAAGCAAAATACGGGTCTTAGGCCATGGTGCACGTAGCCCCTCACCCAGCTTCAAAGGGAGACCGCTTGACCCTCACATCGACCCCACCACTTAGCTCGGGTTCGTGTAACCAACGGCGAAGGACCAGGAACAACCTAGAGCAAAATTTGTTGATTTTATTTTGATTTTTGGATTGTTGCGAATGCGCTAAAACAGCGACTGGCGGTGCTGTCAGACTAAACAAATTAGTCTCAGAAACCCCGACCCCAGCCAGATTTTAGGCAGAGCAGATCTGCCGCCACTCGGCAAGAGCAGCGCTGCGATGTTCCTTGAATACTGTTCGTGAAGTGAGGTTTCTTTGTCCGTTGAAGTGGTTGTGGATCGAGCCGTGAAGGGCGGCGAATTTCTGCAAACTTCGCATTCGCCTAAACCGCAACATCGCTCGTTCTCTTCGT
>JANXSV010000218.1 GCA_025356505.1 Methylovirgula sp. | reverse complement strand
GGAATTGGTGAAGTCGTGAAGCACCGCGTGTATCCGTTTCGCGGTGTCGTCTTTGATGTTGATTCGTCTTTTTCAAATTCGGAAGAGTGGTGGAACTCTATTCCTGCGGACGTTCGGCCTTCGCGCGACCAGCCATTTTATCATCTTTTCGCCGAAAATTCGGAGACAGAGTATATCGCCTATGTTTCCGAGCAAAATCTTCTGCCCGATACCTCCGGAGAGCCATTGCGGCATCCGCAGGTCAAAGAATCGTTCATGCGGGATAAGAGCGGCCATTACGTTGTGCGCAAAAACAGCACGAATTGAGCCTTAGCCGCACGCCTTCTGGCTAAGCCTTTTTTATCCAGCCGCCGTTTTCACCCTGTTGCCAATAGGTTAGGGAGAAGCCCTCTGATTTCAGCTTCGCCCATTGCGAGCGTGCGGCGGCCAGGCGCTGCTCATCGTTACCGTCAAAGATGACGATCGCGCGTTGATAGGTGTCATCGCTGGATATCTGAACCTCGGCTCCGGTGAACAGACGTATCTGAGCATCATTGGGGTTGCCGCTGTCTGATGTAATCAAAATAGGTTGGTCCGGCCCCTCCAATCCGTGCGGCAGGAAGCTTTCGGGCGCATAATTCCACAGCATATCGTCAATGGCGCCCAGTTGAGACGCCTCGGCTTGCACGACTGCGCGCCAGCCCCGTTCGAGGCACTTCTCAAGCAGGCTTGGAAGCACCGCTTCGAGGGGCTGGCGCTGTAAATGATAAAACCAGACGTCCATCAGTCTTCGTAATGATCTGCAACAAGCTGGTTCAATAGCCGAACGCCCCAGCCTGGACCCCAGCTGTGGTTGATGTCGGTGTTTGACGCAGCCATCCCGGTGCCGGCGATATCAAGATGTGCCCAGGGCACATCGTTGACGTAACGCTGCAGGAACTGCGCGGCTGTGATCGAGCCTGCAAAACGGCCGCCGGTGTTTTTCATATCGGCGAACTTTGAGTCGACCATTTTGTCATAGGCCTTGCCGAGCGGCAGACGCCAAACCGCTTCCGAGGTCTTCTTGCCCGCTGCAGCGAGCCGCTCGGACAATTCATCATTGTTCGAAAACAGGCCGGCATATTCCTGACCGAGCGCAACCAGAATGGCACCCGTCAGCGTCGCCAGATCGATCATAAATGTTGGTTTGAATTTGGACTGCACATGCCAGAGCACGTCGGCGAGCACCAGCCGTCCTTCGGCATCGGTGTTGATGATTTCGATGGTTTGTCCCGACATGGATTTGACGATATCGCCCGGGCGGTAAGCGTTACCATCCGGCATGTTTTCAACGATGCCGATTGCACCGACCACATTGGCTTTAGCCTTGCGGCTTGCAAGGGCATGCATCAAGCCGACAACACAGGCAGCGCCCGCCATGTCACCTTTCATGTCTTCCATGCCTGACGCAGGCTTGATCGATATGCCGCCCGTATCAAAGGTCACACCTTTGCCGATGAAAGCTACAGGCGCAGCCTTTTTATCCTTGGCTCCATTCCAGCGCATGATAACCACGCGGCTGTCGTGCCTGGACCCCTGCCCCACGGCAAGCAAAGCCCGCATCCCGAGCTTTTCCAATGCTTTAATATCCAGCACTTCAACTTCCACGCCAAGCTTTTCGAGCGCTTCGGCCCGCTTGGCAAATTCAATCGGAAAAAGGACATTTGGCGGCTCGTTCACGAGGTTTCGCGCCAATATCACACCCTCGCCGATGCCCTTATGGGGCGCGTAAAGCTCTTTTGCAGCATCAACATCTGTAACCGCGAACGACAGATGGCCGAGTTTTTCGGGTTCGTCGCCATCAGGCTTTTTGGTTTTGTATTGATCAAACTTGTAGGCGCGCAACTGTGCTCCCAGCATCATCTCTGCCGCTGCTGCGTCCCCGCCTGCCAGATCGCACATCACGACAGCGTTTCGTCCGGCGCCAACTTTGGCGAAGACCACGCCGCCAAGATTGAGCCGGTTAATCTCCGGCTTGCCGTCTCCGGTGCCGATGATAATGAGCCGTTCGGCCGAGATCCCGGCGGGATTAAGCACTTCTATCGAGGAATGTAACTTTCCTTTGAATTTGGCTGCAGCGGACGCGCTGGTTACCAATTCAGCCAGATGGGGCATTTGAGCGGCTGTTTGTTCCGCAAGCGCTAGCTTGGCGTCGACAAATATCACCATTGCCTCATGCGACTTTTTTGCCTTGCCCTTGTTTGCAACGACATCGCTCATGGACAGGAAGTTTAGTTTAACAAATTCAGACATCAGATACTCTCGTGTTCAAATTGCTTGCAGGTTTTAACTGCTTGCAGGTTTTTTATGATTCTCGGGTTTTTATTGCAGCTTGCGTTGACTTTAAGATGGGGCCGCCGGAGAGATTTGTCCACTGCTCACCCCTCCGCCATGGCATTGTCGATGCGGAACTTCAATTCGCCGGGCTTAAGGATGACCAATCCGCCACGCGTTTTCCGGGCGAGGCCGTCTTTTTCCATCTGAGTGAGTTCGCGCGAAATCTGCTCGCGGCGACAGCCTATGCGCGCAGCCAGAACATGATGAAACGGCGGCGGAGACAAAACGCGCTCGCCCGCATGGCCGATGCGTGGGACAGATAATCGCAAAAGCTCCGAATAGAGCCGGTGTTTAAGATCGAACACTGATTGTTCGGTCACACGCGCGTTAAGCTCACGTATGCGCGCGGCCAACAGGTGAAGCACCTTGTCACACGCCTGGGGAGATTTGTGGATGATGTCTCGGAACACGTCGGAGGGCATGATGCACAGCTCCGCATTGGTCAACACCGAGACATTTGCTGATCTGCGAACCGCATCGATGGCGGACATTTCGCCGAAAAATTGTCCCGCGGCCAGATCGCCCAAGATGATCTCTTTGCCGGACGGCGTCCGTATGAGCACCCGCACCTGACCCGCCACGATAAAATAGACTTCATCCGTATCATCGTCAAAATCGACAACGATGCCGCCAGCCTCCACGCGCTTCCAACGGCAACGGTGATCGAAGCTCTCCAGAGCCGCATCAGCGATGTCTTTGAAGAAGGCGATGCGGTGGAGGTGTTGCATGCGAAACCGTCAAGCCGGTGGGTGATTTAGATCCTAGGCATCACGGCGCAAAACGGCAATATAAAAACCGTCTGTGCCCGCCGACAGAGGCGTAAGCCGCAGGCCAACCCCTAAGCGCGATGCGAAGGGCCGCAAATGTGCCAAATCAGCACCTTCGGTCATTTCAGCGGAATCGAGCGCGGTGAAGCTGCCGTTCTGGCGCAAGAATCTTGACACGCGGTCTTCGTTTTCTTCGCGTAGCAGCGAACAGGTGACATAGATCAGCTTGCCGCCCGGTTTGACAAATTCTGCTGCTTGAATCAGGACTTGATCCTGTTCATCCAGCCTTTGCGTCAAGGATGGCTGGCGCAAACGCCATTTGGAGTCGGGGTTACGCCGCCAGGTTCCGGAGCCGGAACAGGGCGCATCAACAAAAACCACGTCCTGACTATTGTGCAGGTCCTCGATGGCAAGGACTTTGCCTTTAGGATTGCGCACCTCAACATTGGTGACGCCTGCGCGGGTCAGACGGTCGAAAATTGGCATCAAACGGCGGCCATCACTGTCTGCCGCGATCAACTTACCTTTGTTTTGCATCATTGCGGCAAGAGCAAGCGTTTTGCCGCCGCCGCCCGCACATAAATCCAGCACATTCATGCCAGGGGCCGCGCCTGACAGGAGAGCGGCGACTTGGCTGCCCTCGTCCTGCACTTCGACATGGCCAAGCGCAAAACTTGGCTCAGCCTGCACCGCCGGGCCGCGTCCATCTTCGTTTACCGGAATACGGATACCCCACGGCGACAGCGGCGACGCGGTCACGTTGAGATGCGCGAGTGCGCCCAGCACGTCATAGCGCGTGGCTTTCAGGGTGTTGACGCGCAGATCCACCGGCGCGCGCGCCGCCATGGCTTGACCTTCGGACACGGCATTTTCGCCAAACAGAGCATGAAACTGGCCATCGAGCCATTTGGGATAGTTGCCCTTGATGTGGTCAGGTGCGTCTGACAAATCGCAGGCGGCCAAAGCAGCGCGCTCTTCATCATCGAGCGCGGCCGCAGCGAAGCGTTCGCCCTTGGGCATGAGTGCATCAATTTCATCCACGGAAAGTTTGCGCACAAGAGCCAGGCTGCCCAGCAGATTGGCGCGCGGGGTTTCAGCTTTCATGATGTGCTGCGCGGCAGCTTTCACCCGAAAGGCGTCAAATACGAGCAATCCGATGGATGAACGATCTTTCGAACCGGCGAAACGGTGATTGATACCCCACTCCTTAATGACATCGCTCGCCGGGCGGCGGCGGGTATCAATTTCGGTCAGAATTTCAAGGGCGGCGGAGATGCGAGCGATAGGAGTCATGCGCACTCCTTAGAGGGTCTTTCAGCTTATCGCGAGCAAATTCGCAGCGCAGCTGAACAGTGAGCGCAAATTTGGCGTAATTTACAGGCAGGCTCGCGACTTAAGCTTTAGGAGACACGATGATAAAACTGATACGCCCCGCTCTCGTCGTAATGTTGACGCTTGGCGTTGCCGCCTGCGCATCGCCACCGCCGCCGCAGATTGAAGAGTTTCCACAGGCTCCGGCAAAGCGCTGTGTCGACGTGAAAATGGACCTCGATACGCATAGAAATTGTCGTTAGGCCGCTACCAAAAAGCCGCTTCGCAGCGGCTTTTTTATGAGCGAGGTACGG
>JANXSV010000208.1 GCA_025356505.1 Methylovirgula sp. | reverse complement strand
CTGACATTGGGGCCCCAGCTCAGAAAGTCTGTGGCTATGTCCCACGTGTATACAACCTCGCCAATCGAAGTGAGGATTTGCCGCGGATCGATGAATTCCGCAGGCGTGTGTAGTGAATTTTGTGAAAACCCAGCCGCAGTGAGGTCGGCTGGCGCATGTCGCACAACGGAACGAGCGACCGGCGCTTCAGGCTCGCGTTGCACGGGTTGAACAAGATGAGGCAGATCAATTTTGAGGCGGGAGTCCTCCAGACGCGCCCGCCCGGTGGCATGAGCGCTGGCGGTTGGTATCACAGCTTTGCGGGTGCCGAATCCTTTGGAACTCACGTCAAATCCTCAAACTTGCTTTTGGCATTAACCTGATACCGTGACGGATCTGGGCGCTGCGTCGTTTATCTCCTCCCGACAATACTTTGTGAGTGATTAAGATGGGGTTTAGACCAGCGGTGAAACACAGGCCTAAAAGGTCATATGCGGAGGTGCGAGTTCAAATCCGGAAAACTGGAAACCCGGCGCCACAGTGCAGCCCACCAAGGTCCACGCGCCCAGACTTCTGGCTCTTTGCCACACATGCGCCGGAACAACGCATTGGGGACACTCGCCTTTCAGCAAATCGTCTCCCAGTAAATGCGAACGGGTTACACCTTTGTCCGAAAGGCTCAGCTCCAGAGGCGCGCCGGAATAATGGTGCCATACTTCTGCAGCGTCGACACGATGCCAGGCTGAAACCTCGCCGTCACGCAGCAGAAAATAAATCAGGGTGGAGAGCGGGCGCTTCTCCGGCTCCGGGCTATCAACATAGGTTTGTTTGTAAAACCCGCCCTCGGGGTGGGGCTCGAGGCGCAGAATTTCAATGATCTGCGCTGCGCTGATGTCGGGTTTCATCACGGATGGCAGGGCCTCAGGCTTTATTTTTGCGTTCGCGCATCTCGGCAAAAACAGACGCCGGATCTGCGCCTGCCATATTCAAGGCTGATTGAATTGCTGGCTCGTCAGCGCGCAAAAATACGTTGGTCGCCTGCTCAAGTCCTATTGTGGTTGGCAACGTCGCCTTGCCTGCGGCGCGCAGGGCTTCAACTTCGGCCAAGCGTTGCTGGATCAGGACGTTTCCCGGCTCGATGCTGAGGCCGAAGCGCAAATTCGCGAGCGTATACTCATGTCCGCAATAGACTTGAACCTCGCCTGGAAGACTTGAGAGCTTTGACAGAGAGTTCCACATTACCGGCAGGGGTGTTTCCAAAACCCGTCCGCAACCGCCTGCAAAGAGAGTATCTCCTGCAAAAAGCAGATTTTCCTCATCAAAAACGTAAACGACATGCCCTGCCGTATGCCCCGGGGTTTCAAGGACGCGGGCTTCAGTTTCGCCGAATTTCACAAAGTCACCTTCAGACACTTCCGCATCAAAATGGCCGATCACGGCGGAAATCCGCGCACTTTCCGCTTTTGGCAGAGTTATTTTAACGGCGGGATACAGCGCACGAAGGCCGGCCACACCTTGTACGTGGTCGGCGTGGTGGTGGGTGATCCAGATATCGGTGAGGGTCCAACCTTTGGCTTTCAGGACTTTCTCGATCGCATCTGCTTCCGGCGCGTCAATGCTCAAAGTGCGGTTGGACGCGCTGTCATGCAGCAGGACGCCGAAATTGTCGGAAAGGCATGGAAACTGTTCAATATGGAGGGTCATGAATTTCTCGCAGTTGATCGAAACGTTGAGCGCCGCCGCAGGGTCAATGTCTGGGGCGGCGCTTCAGGGGTTTTTTATTGTAATTTTTCCAAAATGCAGCGGATCAAGCTGCCTCTGTCACATCTGCTTCTGCTTCAGTTTCAACATCATCTGCTTCGGCGTCTGCATCAGCTTCAGTTTCGGCCTTTGCGCCCCGCTTCGGGCCCTTTTGCAATTGGCCTTCGATGAGTTTGACGGCTTCTGAATCCAGCAGTTTTTGAACTGCGGCGATTTCGCGGGCCAGGCGGTCGAGCGCCGCTTCATAAAGTTGACGCTCTGAATAGGATTGCTCCGGCTGGACATCGCTGCGGTAAAGGTCGCGCACGACTTCGGCAATAGATACCAGATCTCCTGAATTTATCTTTGCTTCATATTCTTGAGCGCGACGCGACCACATCGTGCGCTTGACACGGGCCCGACCTGACAATGTGTTCATGGCACGGCGCACCACATCGGCTTCTGCCAATTTACGCATGCCAACGCTGGCCACTTTGGGTGTCGGCACCTTCAGTGTCATTTTGTCTTTGGCGAAAGAAATAACGAAAAGTTCCAGCTTGTATCCCGCGACTTCCTGTTCCTCAATGCCGACGATCTGACCAACCCCATGCGCCGGATAGACGATGAATTCGTTTAGCTTGAAGCCATGTCTCTGACTTGCTGGTTTTGGAGCCGTCTTTGCCACGGGCACAGGAGCGGCTGCGACCAGTTTTGCAGGGGCCGCAGTTTTTGTGCTTCTCGGGGAGCTAGAGCCGGCTGCCAATTTTTGTTTCACTGGAGGAGTTGATGAGGCAGAAGTCTTTGCAGTCACGTTTGATCCATCCATTCTATCGTTACGCAGATGGCATTGGCACCGAGCCAAGCCCAAACTTGCGGTGGGCGCTTAAATGCTGCCCGAAATCTTGTTGTCCGGCGAAATGTGCAGGAAACCGAGGTTGACGTTCCAAAAGCTTTGGCACCGCAATTATCGCGAAGGGAGGCCGATGTGCGGCATCCCTTAGATAACGATTGCTACCGGTGGTTTTGAGATATACGGCGATCTCTGATGTTTCGATGCTGCCGATCAAGTAAGATCATGCGGTGACGCTATCACAAAATTTGAGCAAAATCAAAGGAAAGCGGTGCCAAAACCGCTTTCGGGTTCACACCTGTTAAACAATGGTTAACACCTCAGCCCGATTTACCTGCGGCTCAATCCCCTTTACCGGGATTAGGCGACATTTGCGCGAGCTTATCCGGCTTGCCGTCCCACTGTTTGGCGTCAGATGGGGCTTCACGCTTGATTGTGATGTTGGGCCACGATTTTGCATAGTCGGCATTCAGCTTAAGCCATTTGTCCAAGCCGGTTTCGGTGTCGGGCTTGATGGCTTCGGCAGGGCATTCCGGTTCGCAAACGCCGCAGTCGATGCATTCATCTGGATGAATCACCAACATGTTTTCGCCTTCGTAAAAACAGTCAACCGGACACACTTCAACGCAATCCATATATTTGCACTTGATGCAGTTTTCGACGACAACGTAAGTCATTCATATCTCCCCGGCTTCATAAGCCATGAGTTTTACGGGTTAGTAGCAGGCGTATGTACGCATTAAGCGGGTTGCTAACGTCTTTAGGACGAGGATGCAAGACCTTGATCGCCGCACCACACGCATGGCAGACCCGAGCACGCTAAAGCGGGAAGGCTCCGCTCGTCTTGATTTCTTCCATCACGGCATAAGTATGTGTTGCACGTACACCGGGCAGGGTCAGAAGCACATCGCCAAGAAACCTGCGATAATGGGCCATGTCCGGAACCCGCGTTTTAATCAGGTAGTCAAACCCACCGGCAACCAGATGGCACTCGAGAACTTCGGGCGCGCGGCGCACGGCGGCATCAAATTTCTCGAAGACATCTGTCGTGGTGCGGTCTAACGTAAGTTCGATAAAAACCAGCAGAGAAAGCCCAAGCTTCACAGGGTCGAGGCGTGCCCCGTAGCCGACGATAAAGCCTTCCCGCGTCAGCCGCTTAACTCTTTCTGTCGTCGCGGTCGGCGAGAGGCCAACCCGGTCCGCAAGCTCGACAGTTGCGACACGGCCGTCCTGTTGGAGCACGGTGAGGATCTTACGATCCAACCTATCAAGATCATTTAAATGTGTCACAGACGCGATAGTGTTAGTCACTAATAATTTTCCTTAAAACCATTAATATCTCTATTAAATAGCCAGAATGATTGTGGAAGCACTTATAAATCTATCATAAGCTGATGGAATCCACAAGCATTGTTCGCGCTCAAGCGGTCCGGTTTGAGGATGTGATGATTCATGCGGGAGAGATCAAATGCAGGCGTTTAGAGCGGAATTTGCGGTTGCGGATGAAAAAATTGCCGCCACCATGATCTCGGATCTAAGTTTTCCGGCTGCAGCCGAAGCGCGCATCGCTGAACGGGCCACTAAACTTATCCAGGCAATCCGCGCGCCAAAAAGCGGGCTGGGCGGTATCGAGGACTTCCTCCGCGAATATTCGCTCTCCACAAAAGAGGGCTTGGCTCTGATGGTCCTTGCCGAGGCTTTGTTGCGGGTGCCGGATGGGGCGACGGCAGACCGGCTGATCGAGGACAAGCTCTCTCAGGCGGACTGGTCTCACCACGAGGCGCGGTCCAGTGCCCTGTTGGTGACGGCTTCAAGCTGGGCGCTCGGGATAACTGCGCGGGTTATTCAACCGGGCGAGACGCCAGAAGGGATTATTGGCTCGTTGGCCAAGCGCCTTGGTTTGCCGGCAGTGCGCACAGCGACGCGCCAGGCGATGAAATTAATGGGATCGCATTTTGTCTTGGGCGAAAACATAAATGCGGCGTTGAAGCGCTCAACAAGCGGCGCAGGAAAATTATACCGTTACTCATTTGATATGCTGGGCGAGGGCGCGCGCACCCAAAAAGACGCCGACCGATATTTCCAATCTTATGCAAACGCGATCGAGTCGATCGGCAAAAGCGCTGGCTCGGGAAAATTGCCCGAACGGCCGGGCATTTCGGTAAAATTGTCGGCATTACATCCGCGCTACGAGGCCGTGAGCCGTGCCCGCGTGATGGACGAGCTTGTGCCGAAGGTCATCGCGCTGGCTCAACTGGCTAAAAAGCACGATCTCAAATTTACCGTCGATGCCGAAGAAGCTGACAGGTTAGAGCTTTCACTCGATGTGATTGCCGCCGTGGCCGCAGATGAAAGCCTCTCAGGATGGGAGGGCTTCGGCATGGCCATACAGGCCTATCAGAAACGCGCTCTGGATGTGATTGAGTATGTGGCCGCCCTGGCGCGGCGCCTGAACCGGCGTTTTATGGTGCGGCTGGTCAAAGGTGCTTATTGGGACACGGAAATCAAGCGCGCGCAGGAGCGGGGTCTTGATGACTATCCCGTCTTTACCCGTAAAGCGATGACAGACCTCAACTATCTTGCCTGCGCCCGCAAGATGCTGGCAGCGCGGGCGCATCTTTATCCGCAATTTGCCACGCATAATGCCTTATCAGTGGCGACAATTTTGGAGATGGCAGGTGGGGTGACCGGATTCGAGTTTCAACGCCTGCATGGCATGGGCGAAGAACTCTATCGCGCTTTGCTGGTCAACGAGCCGGGCATCGCTTGCCGCACCTATGCGCCCGTTGGCGAACATGAAGATTTGCTTGCTTATTTGGTTCGGCGTCTGTTGGAAAACGGTGCCAATTCGAGTTTCGTGTCCGTTGCAGCGGACCCGAATGTTCCGGTTTCGGATTTGCTCATCAGGCCCCAGGTGCAGATAGG
>JANXSV010000184.1 GCA_025356505.1 Methylovirgula sp. | reverse complement strand
AAGGCTTCATAGCCGCATCGGACGGGGTTTCAGGTGCAGCTCCCATGGACTTCAGTCTGCCCGCTGCCAGCGGGGCCTTCGCAGCAGCAGCCTTCCCCAAATCATACGGTGCGGGCTCCAAAATATTCAAACGCTCACTCGTCAGCTCGGGTGCCGCTGTGCTGAGATTTGTCCGAATGGTTGAAAGAGTGAGGTCAACATTGCCCCAGTCTTCGCCTGTCTTCTGCCGAAGCGCGGCGCGGCGCGCCAGGTCGATCGTGAGTTTTGAAGTATCGAGACGGGCGTCATAGAGCGGTGTCCAGCCAGCGCCGCTCACCGCATAGGAGAGCGTCAGGGTCGCTTTGGTTGGCGCATCCGCCCGCAAGATAAGACCCACATCCCGCGTTTGACCTTCGGCCAAATTCAAGCGGGCGGGATCTGTTGCCGCGATCGCCAGATCAAGATCGTGTGCCTTTGCCAATGCGGCGCGGAGCTCTTCGGCGACAGCAGCCATGCCGAGGTTTACCTCATTCCAAGCGGCGCTCCACTTTTCTATCTGCAGATCGCCATTCGGGCGCTCAGGGCCGCTCTGGGCAAAATGTGCAATCATGCTCTTTTTCACCAGTAAAGCATCGATCTGTACCTGTAATTTGGCGCGCTCGAGCCGTAACGCCTCAACTTTGCCGGCCGCGGACGCATCAGCACGTTGCGTCGTAACAATCCGGCTTTCGACATCGCCAAGCTGTAAACTGGCATCGCCAACGCCGCTGATGCGCAGTGAATTGGGGTCAAGTGCGAGCGGCAAACCGTGCAAAACCACATTTGTCTCCCCGGCAGGCACATCCACATCGGTGAGCCTTGTAACCTTTGCGCTGTCTGGAAACACGGTCACAGCGTCAATTTTAGACGAGGCCGACAGTTCGGCGCTCAAGCCTGGCGCAACGGAATTCAGTGAAAATAGGCAAGCAAGGGCAAACTTTGTGCGCATAACACATCCTTTTCAAATAAATTCATAAAACATAGCAGACGCGCACAAATAGCATGTGCGTTTTTGGCTTAAAGATGGCAGCACTCGCAGCGGGCACTTCGAGGGTACAATGGTCAAAAAGCTGTGGGACGGTTTCTATGCGCGGGGCTGGTTGGTTCTCGCTTTGACAACTTTCATGTGGGCGGCAAATGTTCTGGCTGGACGTCTCGCGATTGATCAGATTTCGCCCATGGCATTGGTCTGTCTGCGCTGGCTATTGTCCGCCGCACTTATGTTTGCCCTGCAAAGGCGGGATATGGTCCGTGCCGCGCCGGTTTTGCGGGCAAACTGGCCGCTACTGTTGGCAGGCGGCGTACTCGGGTTCACCGGCTTCAACGCGCTGTTTTATGTGGGAGCGCACCACACGACCGGCGTAAATATATCTATTATTCAAGGCACTATCCCAATTTTTACAATGCTAGGTGCCTTTCTGTTTTACAGGACGCGGCTGCGGCCTTTTCAGCTACTCGGACTGGCGATGACCTTGATCGGCGTCTTGCTGATAGGAGCAAAAGGCGATTTTGGCACGCTGGCTGGCTTTAAATTCAATATCGGCGATGTCTATATTTTGCTCGCCTGCATGTTTTACGCAGCCTACACGCTGGCCCTGCGAAACCGGCCGCCTGTGGCAGGGCTTACCCTTTTTGCGGCGATGGCTGCTATCGCTTTCATAACGTCGGTGCCGCTGTTCATGTGGGAAATATGGACCGGCGGCTTTTTCTGGCCAACCCCGATGGGGTGGCTCATCATGCTTTATGTTGCGATTTTTCCGTCTTTGATTTCGCAAATCTGGTTTATTCGCGGCGTCGATTTGGTCGGGTCGTCGCGCGCGTCGCTGTTTGTGAACCTTGTTCCGGTGATGGGGACAATCCTATCTGTAACGCTGCTGGGAGAGGGTTTCGCGCTCTACCACGCTCTGGCTCTCGGGCTGGTTCTGGGCGGCATTTTTGTGGCGGAAAAATTGGGCGGTCAAAAAAGAGTTTAGGGCAAATCTGCGCAATTTTGGCTGATTGTCAGCAAAAATCCCGCCGGAAATGTCGGCCAAAGCTGGCCAGACTTAATAAAAATAAGCAAAATCAATGACGTAGAAACATGCCTTTGGCCTGTTTTTCAACACTGATAGGCCAAAAGCAGGCCAAGCCAAGCCATTACCGGCCAAATTAGGTGTTAAGGTACCTATACATAAAAATTTGGCCGGATTTTCACAACCAAAACACAACCGTTTCACAACCAAGCGCTTGTGCTGCGCGAAATGCTCACGCTTCGACCCTTTACGAGTGCAATTCTGCGCACCTTTACCCTTGCGCAGAACCTTTACCCTTCGCTTCCCCTAGCGCCCAGAGCAGGGGAAGGACGCCCCCGCTCTTACTCCAGTATAAATGCGAGGGCAGGAGATTAAAATCGCAGAGCCTTGGCCTGCTTCACGCCCGGGATGAGCATGGTCTTTTCAATAAGGGTTGCGGGCACGTCGCCGTCCACCTCAACCAGGGCGATGGCCGAGCCGCCTTCCTGATCCCGGCCGAGCGCAAAGGTGGCGATATTGACACCCGCCTCGCCCAGCAATCCGGCAAACTTACCGATAAAGCCCGGCTTATCCTCGTTGGTGACGTAAATCATGCTTCGCGCAAATTCAGCGTCAAGTTTGATGCCTTTGATTGACAGAATGCGCGGCTTGCCATCTGCAAACACAGTGCCCGAAACAGCGCGGGTTTGATGGTCGGTTTCAACAGTCAGCGTGATCAGGCTTTCATAATCCCCGGCCGAGGCGCGTGTGATTTCGTCAATGACGATGCCGCGCTCTTTAGCAACAGTGGGAGCCGAAACCACGTTCACGTCGGAGAGCAGCGGCCGCAACAATCCTGCAATTGCAGAAGATGTGAGGGCTTTGGTCTTAAGTTCCGCGGCATGACCCTCATAGGTAATGGTGATTTTTTTGATGCCTGATTCAGTAAGCTGCCCGGCAAAGGAACCAAGTTTTTCAGCCAGCGCAATGAAAGGCTTCAGTTTGGGGGCTTCTTCGGCTGTAATGGACGGAAAGTTGACTGCGTTGGAAATGGCACCGCGCATGAGATAATCCGACATCTGCTCGGCAACCTGAAGCGCGACGTTCTCTTGCGCTTCGCTGGTTGCTGCGCCCAGATGCGGCGTGCAGACCACATTGGGGTGGCCAAACAGCGGATTTGTGGTGGCAGGCTCTTCAATG
>JANXSV010000085.1 GCA_025356505.1 Methylovirgula sp. | reverse complement strand
GCTAATCTTCGATCAGGCAAAACCTGTCGACATCCACCATGCCCTTGTCGGTGATTTTCAAATGCGGAATCACCGGCAGGGGCAGAAACGCCATTTGTAGAAATGGCTCCGGCAGGATGATCCCAAGCGATTTGGCAGCCGCGCGCAGAGGCAGCAGGGCCTCATGCACCTGCTCAAAAGGCAGAAGCGACATCAGCCCGGCCACGGGCAATGCCAATTCAGCCAACACTTTGCCGTCCCGCACCACCACAAAACCGCCTTCGATGGTGCCAAGATGGTTTGCAGCGCAGGCCATATCTTCATCATTGACGCCGACAACAGTCATATTGTGACTGTCATGGCCTATAGACGAGGCAATGGCACCATGCTTCAGGCCAAAGCCATGGACATGACCAAGGCCAACGTTTCCGTTTTTGCCGTGACGTTCAATAACGGCGCATTTGACTGCATCTTGCTCTAAATCAATACCGACGACGCCGTTTTCGAGCGGCAGTACCAATTTAAGATATTGCGTGATGATTTTGCCGGGAATGACGCCCATAACCGGGCGCTCGGCTTTTTGAGCGCGAATGATAAAATCAAACGCGCTGACTTTGCGCGCCTTGGCTGAATTGCGTCCGACCGGCGGAACGATTGTCCGAGTCGCAAATAAATCAGAGTTTACCAGTCTGCCGGCGCTGAAAACCCTCTGCACATCGCAAGCAACAAGAGATTTCACCAGCACGATATCGGCGCGATAGCCCGGCGCAATCAGGCCGCGATCTCTCAAACCGAAGGCACGCGCGGCGGAATGGCTCGCCATGCGATAGGCGTCGAGCGGACGCGCGCCCAGCGAAATGGCCGTACGAATGATAAAATCGATGTGGCCCTCTTCGGCGATATCAAGCGGGTTTCTGTCATCGGTGCAAAAGGTGAGGTAGGGTGCAAGGTCGGGCGTAATCAGCGGGCTCAGCGCGTGAAGGTCTTTGGAAACGGACCCTTCGCGTATCAGGATGGTCATGCCTTTGCCGAGTTTTTCGCGGGCTTCACGCGCAGACGTGGCTTCATGGTCGGTTCGGATGCGGGCCGCACAATAGGCGTCGAGATCGCGTCCGGTGACGAGGGGAGCGTGGCCGTCGATATGGCCATTCTGGAAGGCAGCCAGTTTTTCCAGAACCTGCGCATCGCGCGCCAGAACGCCGGGAAAATTCATAAATTCGGCGAGGCCGATGACCTTGGGATGTGAGGCAAAGGGCAGCAGATCAGCACTGTCAAGCCGCGCACCGGAGGTTTCGAGCTCGGTTGCCGGAACGCAGCTTGATAGCTGGACGCGCAAATCCATGATCGTGTGCTGCGACCAATCAAGGAAATATTGGATGCCTTCCTTGCCCAGAACATTGGCAATTTCATGCGGATCGCAGATGGCTGTTGTGACGCCATGGGGCAGGACGCAACGATCAAATTCGCCCGGCGTGACGAGAGATGATTCCACATGCAGATGGGTGTCGATGAACCCTGGAACCGCGATTTGGCCGGAAATATCGATTTCGACCACGCCGGAATAGCTGCCGCCTGTGCCAACGATACGGTCTGCACAAATGGCGATATCCCCTGACACCAGATCACCGGTGATGAGGTCGAGATAGCTGCCGCCCTTGAGCACGAGATCGGCACGCTGTTCACCTCGCCCTTGGGAAATGGCACGGGCAAGAAAAGCGGGGTCGGCATTATGCGGCATGTGCATACTCGTTTAAAAAGGTGCGGCAACATCGTGATGATTGCCCAAAGCCTTATGCAGCGCAATGTGAGAAGTGGCCACGGGGTTTGGGAATTTAAAGCCCATTCTCAAGTGGTAAAAATTGCGCCGCACACGTGGTGAGTGCGGGAACATATTAGCCGTCAAAGCTGCTGTTTTATCCAGCGGGTGAAGATAATGGCCTCCGGGCTCGGGCGCTTCGCTGTTTCTCGCGTAAGGAGATAATGGGCATGGGTAACTGCGAGGTCTGCTTGCACCGGCATAGCTAAACGGCCGCTGTCGATATAATGGCGGGCAAAACATTCCAGCACAATGGCGGCGCCATATCCCGCAGCGGCAAGTTCGAGCGCGGCAATCGAGGTATCCACGATGAGCCCGTGATAGGGTGGTAGCGATATTTGCGCGCCAAGACAGAGACGCTGCCAGAGGTCCTCATAGCCGGTGACGTGAATATGTTCGATGCGCGAAAGTTCGGCGATCCGCTCGCGCGCGCTGCCTTTCGGGACATGCGCTGGATGGCAAACCGGTACAGCCTTGAAACTGGCGATGGGTTCGGCGCGAAATCCGGGCCAGGTGCCATCGCCGAAGCGGATATCAATGTCGGTTGCCTCGTCGCTCTGCGAGTGGGTCCAGACCGAGGAGGTCAGTCGCAGGCGAATAGCCGGGTGCAAGCGCATAAATTCAGGGATGCGCGGCGCAAGCCAGAGAGAAACGAAGGACACAGGCGCCCGCACCATTAAAGTGCGCCGTCCAATCGGGCCAAACAGGCCGGCAGTGGCAGCGGCGAGCGTGTCAAAACTCTGGCGCAGCGGCGGCAGGTAGGCAGTGCCAAGTTCGGTAAGGACAAGTTTGCGCGGCAAGCGCTCGAACAGCATAACGCCCAGGTGCTTTTCAAGCGAGCGTACTTGATGGCTGATGGCCGCAGGCGTCAGGCTCAGTTCATCGGCGGCTGCGGTAAAGCTGGAATGGCGCGCGGAAGCCTCGAAAGCCCGCAGCCAGATCAGCGGGGGAATATCATAGTTTGAGCCTTGGCTTGAGGCATCGGATGGCGCAGGGGCGGAAGGGTGCAGCACTATGTGGTTTCTCCGCGCTGTTTTTCGGTGCGGTTAGTCGTGATCAGCGTCGGGATTTTAGAGGTGATCGTCAAGGATCATCTTTGCGGCCTTGGCGGCAACCATCATGGTGGGCGCATTGGTATTTCCAGATATGATCGACGGAAAAATCGAGGCATCCGCTACGCGCAGGCCTTGGATACCATGAACGCTCAGCTTCTGGTCCACGACTGAGGTGCTGGTATCACGACCCATGCGGCAGGTGCCACAAGGATGATAGACTGTGCCTGAGCGGTTACGAAAGTCATCAATCAACTCTTGATCGGACAGGACATGTGGCCCAGGCGCTAACTCGTTTGCGATAATTTCAGCCAGTGCGGGCTGCCGGGAAATCTTGCGTAGGAGTTTTACTCCGGCCAGCATGGTGGCGACATCAGCATCTGTGCCAAAGGCGTTGGGCCGGATGACGGGCGGGGCCATCGGATCCGGTGAGGCAAGCAAAATTTCACCCCGGCTGGTGGGTTTGCAGGTCGAAAGGCCGAGGGAAAATCCCGGAAAAGGGTCTGGTGTCAGCAGTGGCCGTGTGCCCCGTAGGGCATGAAAAGTGCTGATAGCTTGCAAATAGAGCTGAATATCCGGCCGTGGCAAATCGGGTCGCGTTTTTACGAAGCCACCGCCTTGATTGAGGCTGAGGCTCAATGGCCCCAAGCCGCGTGCCAGAAAGTGCACTCCTGCCCGTGCTTTGCCCCACCAGGGCCGCAAAATTTCATTCAATGTGGGTATTTTAGCCTGATAAGTATAGTTGATGCCCAAATGGTCCTGCAGGTTTCGGCCAACCGCCGGACTGTTGAGCCTGGCTTCTATCCCTAGAGTTTGAAGGTGAGCCGCATCGCCGATGCCCGACAATTGCAGCAGCTGTGGTGAATTTACGGCTCCGGCGCAGAGGATGATTTCGCGGCGCGCGGTAATCGTGTTGGTCTGAGCGCCAAGCAAAACTTCGACCCCGGTTGCGCGGGTGCCTTCAAACTTCAGTTTCAGTGCATGAGCGTTTTTCAACACTTGGAGATTGGCGCGTTTCAAAGCCGGGCGCAGGAACGCTTTTGCCGCCGACATGCGCCAGCCGTTTTTGGTGGTGATTTGATAGACGCCGAAGCCCTCTTGCGATGCGCCGTTAAAATCCGGATTGGCGTTATAGCCCATTTGCAAACCTGCGGCGATAAAACGGCGGGCAAGCGGATGTAACTGGCCGGACACATCGCAGATATGCAGCGGACCGCCGGTGGCGCGCCATGCGTCCGCTCCGGATTGGTTATGTTCTAAAGCTTTGAAAAACGGCAGCACATCGGCGTAGCTCCAGCCGCTGTTGCCCTCGTTTGCCCAATCGTCAAAATCCTGCGCTGCACCGCGAATCCAGACCATAGCGTTGATCGAACCGGACCCGCCGAGAATTTTACCCCGCGGCCAATAGTCAGACCGGTCGTTTAAACCCGCATCGGCTTCGGCGCGATAACCCCAGTTGATGGATGTGTCATAGAAAGTTTTGCCATATCCAAGCGGCATCTGCACAAACAGGCGTTTGTCGGAGCCGCCCGCTTCCAACAGACAAACCGTGTAGCGCCCGTCCGCCGAGAGCCGTTCAGCAAGAACGCAGCCGGCTGAACCGGCGCCAACAATGACGAAATCGAACGTCTGTCCGCGGGCCAAAGCCAAATCAGCCGACCTCACCCAAATACCATGCCACCCAATTGATCGCATTTGGCTCCACTGGAGCATAGGGGCCAGGCTGGTAAAAGCGCGAGTTAACGCCTTTTTGGTTGGCTTCAGTGATGCGTTTGTCCGCCTCGGTTGTGACCGTCCAGAGCCATGTCAGCTTTTCGAGGTCGTAGTCCGTGCCTTCAACAGCGTCATTGCGCACCAGCCAGATCAGTTCCATGGCGGAATTGTGGGCGTCAACCGGGATAAAGCGATAGATCACACCGTGGTCCGGATAGGCGATGAAAAAGCTTGAGGGCGCAAAATGCGCCGAGGTTACGCCGCCGTCATACTGCGTGAATTCGCCCATCAGAGGTGCGACCGGCTGCCCCTCCGGCCCGCCGGTTTTGACACCTTCATAGAGCGCATAGCGGAACACAAATACCGATTGATCGCCGGTTTTTGATGCGACACGATGGTCAAAGGAGCGGATATCGAGCCCGAGAGCCAGCGTTTGCGCTTCCATCGCGGCATTCAGGACTTCAATCTGATCGAGGGGTTGCTCGAGGGCGTGCAATTTGGAATATTCGGGATGTGAGGGCGTGCAGTGGTAGCATTCGAGGTAGTTTTCGACGGCCAGCTTCCAATTTGCTGTCACAGGATAGGTTTGCCGATGGGCGACTTTGGCTTTTGCCCAACCATAGGCTTTGAATGCCTCCGAAACTGTTTTACGTGCGATGTCAAAGTTGAGCGGGTGTTCGGATAGAGACACAAAAACCAGCCCCTCCACCACCTCGAGCTTGACCGCCTTCAGGCCATGCGCGCTCTTGTCGAAGTCTTTTGGCATATAGCGCGCCGAGCGCAGCGTACCGTCCAGATTATAGGCCCAGGCGTGATATGGGCAAACAAGAACGGTTGCGTGCCCTTGCTGATTTTTGCAGATATGCGAGCCGCGATGGCGGCAGACATTGGCAAAAGCGCGCAACTGGCTATCCTGCCCCCGCACAATGATGATGCTCTCTCCCGCCATTTCAAACAGGAAATAATCGCCGACATCCGCAGCAGAGGATTCGTGCCCGGCCAACAGCCAATATTTGAAAAAGACCTTTTCGACATCGCGCTCAAAGGCCTGTTGGGAATTATACAGGGCCTGCTGCAGTGAGTGCGCAGGCGGCTGCTGCGCAACAATTTGCGCAATGAAATCTGTCGTTTCGCTAAGGTGAGGCTTGGGTTCGACGGTCATTTCACTTTCCAGTGGAGCAAAGCCTAGATGCGGATTTTCAGATTTTTAGGGTCGTAAAGCGGCGCAAGGCTGGCCCGCGCGGCAAACAGTGTCCCCGCGACCTCTATTTCAAACTTCGCGCTCTGCACCAGGTCGGAAACCGGGCCAAGATCGGTGTTGACGTAGCCAAGGCCAACTGCGCCGCCAAGGGCGTGGCCATAAGCACCCGATGTCGTGCGGCCCACCATGACGCCATTCGCGTAAATTGGCTCATCGTGATAGAGCAGCGGCGTGGGATCGGTGAGTAAAAACTGCACAAGGCGACGTTTGGCACCTGCTTCGTGCTGGCGTAACAGGGCGTCACGGCCCAAAAACTCACCCTTGTCGAGCTTTACTGCAAACATCAGCCCGGCCTCCAGAGGTGTGTCCTCCTCGGCGATGTCATGCCCCCAGTGACGATAGGCTTTTTCGATGCGGCAGGAATCGAGCGCGTGAAGGCCAGCAAGCTTGAGGCCAAATTCGTCCCCCGCTGCGATCAGTCGATCAAACACATGCCGCGCAAATTCGGTTGGAACGTAGAGTTCCCAGCCAAGCTCACCGACATAGGTGACCCGCGCCGCGCGTATCCGCGCAAATCCAAGCTCAATCTCGCGGGCGGTGCCAAAGGGGTGCGCCGCATTGGAAAGGTCAGCGCCCGATACGACTTGTAAAAGCGCGCGGCTGTTCGGGCCCATCACGCAGAAAACGGCTTCTGCCGAGGTCACGTCAGTGATGACAACATGGGCATTTTCAGGAATATGCAATTTGAGCCAGTGCCAGTCCCGCCGCGCCGCCGCGCCGGCGGTGACCACGATAAACGCGGTTTCCGTCAGCCGGGTTATGGTGAGGTCGGCCTCGATGCCGCCGCGTGTATTAAGCCATTGCGTGTAAACGATTTTTCCCGGATCAACCCGCATCTCATTGGCACTGAGATGGTTGAGATAGCTTTCTGCGTCACGGCCCTCGACGCGGAACTTGGCAAAGCTGGTCATGTCATAGAGCGCGACCGCATTTCGCGTGGCCATATGCTCGGCAGCGGAGTGCTCGAACCAGTTCTGCCGCCCGTAGGAATAGACGTATTCCGGCTTCACACCTTTGGGCGCGAACCAATTGGCGCGCTCCCAGCCTGCGGCCTCGCCAAAACAGGCACCATGCGCCGCAAGGCGCTCATGCACGGGCGAATGGCGGACATTGCGCGCGGTTTCATATTGGCGGTAGGGCCAATGCA
>JANXSV010000077.1 GCA_025356505.1 Methylovirgula sp. | reverse complement strand
TTCAACGCTGCCATCCGCCAAAATCCTTTCGTCGATTTCCAAAACATCCGCATAAAGCTGTTCCGGCTTGATGATGTTTTTGGCAAATATTTTCGGCCGTGCCTGGTAGCCGATTTCCAGCGCATCACGGAAACCCCGTGTGGTGACGAGCAGCGTGCGCGCACCCTTGCGCTCCAGCAGGGCGTTTGTAGCAACCGTTGTCCCCATTTTCACGATTCCGATGCATCCGGCGGGAATCTGCTCGCCGTTTTTGAGGCCAAGCAGATCGCGTATGCCTTGGACGGCAGCGTCGCTATAGGCGGGCGTTTCGGAAAGCAATTTGCGGGCGTGCAACTTACCGGCAAGATCGCGCCCAATCACATCGGTAAAGGTGCCGCCACGGTCAATCCAAAAGTCCCACGCTTCGTACTTTGCCATAGCTTGCCTTCGTTGAATCCTGTATTTTTGCAGCCAGAGTGCAAGGCAGACAACGAAAAACACAAGCTAAAAAAACCTCTCGCCCCGAAGCAAACATGCAACACGCCGGGAAATTCATCTCTCGCGCAGCCGTTCCCCCGCCTCTGCCCCTTGACCACAACCGCCCCTTGGTTACATCGTCGTGACCGATCAAAAGGAATCATATCTGATGCGCACTCCCCTGTTTGCTTCCATTGCCGGATATGTTTTTGCCGGATATGTTTTTGCCGGACTTGTTCTTGCGGGACTTGTTCTTGCCGGATCTGTTTTCGCTGCCCCGGCTGCGCTGGCAGGAAACCCGCCTGCCGAACACCGGTATTTGCCATACACTGGCAGTGTGCCAGCCTGCACGGATGATGCCGTGCTTGGCCGCATCCAGTCGCGCTTCGCCCAAAAAGAGAGTGAATACTGGAACTCCAGCCTCACCATCGCTGGCTATGACCGTTTCCACGAGCTTGGATATCGCACGGAGGGACGGAGCTTCATTCCGCGCCGCTATTGCACCGCCCGCGTTCTGATGTCGGATCAGCGCTACCGGCAAGTATCTTACCAGATTGGCGAGGGCTTGGGCATTATCGGCTGGGGCTTCGGCGTTGATTTCTGCGTCTCGGGCCTCGATCGTAACTTGGCCTATGCCCCTGCCTGCCGCGTGGTGCAACATTGAAACCAGCCCCGGCCCTTTTTGCCGGTGGCGTTGTTCTGGCACTGACGCTGCTGGCAGCGTCTTCACCACTCAAAGCCGAGAGCATTTTCGATCTCTGGAAGCACAATATCCCCGCCGCGGGTTCGCCAACGCCCGCCGAACCCCTGCCGCAGGCTCCGGCTGATCCCGCCCTTGCCAACCCGGGCGTTGCTGACCCAGCACTTGCCGACACCTTGCCGCAAGCTCCGGCTGTACCAGCGCCAGGCTATAATTCCGCCTCGGGCGATTTCGATTTTTACGTGTTTTCACTGTCGTGGTCGTCCGGATTTTGTGACAATGGCGGCCAGCAAAAGGCGGGGGCGCAATGTCAGATCGGCGCTGGCCTCGGCTTTGTCGTTCATGGCCTATGGCCGCAATACACCCATGGTTTTCCGCAAAATTGCGGCCCCGATGGGCGCTCGCCCTCACGCGCCGCGCTTGAGTCCGTCTCCGGCCTCTATCCGGACGTTGGTCTGGCACGCTATGAATGGCGCAAGCACGGCACCTGCTCCGGCAAATCTCCCGAGGGCTATTTCGCTGATGTGCGCCGCGCCGCTCAGAGCCTGACCATTCCGGAAAATTTCAAACATCCGACGCAAGCCCAGCAGCTTGACCTGCGCGACATAACCCGCGCCTTCATCGCGCAAAATCAGGGCCTGCGCGCCGATATGATGGCCATAGGCTGCCAGCGCGGTGCTTTGCAGGAAGTGCGCGTGTGCTATTCCAAAGATATGCGCAGCTTCACCAGCTGCCCCGATGTGGCGCGCGGCTCATGCCGGACATCTTCCATCAGCGTCGCGCCTGTGCGATGAGCGCGCCATGAACTACCGCCACGCTTTCCATGCCGGTAACTTTGCCGACGTGTTCAAACACGCGCTCCTCACCCGCATCCTGCTCTACATGGTGCAAAAGCCATCAAAAATGGTCCTGCTCGACACGCATGCCGGCACTGGGTTCTATGACCTCAAATCCGAAGAGGCGCAGCGTTCCCCGGAGTGGCAGCACGGCATCGCCCGCATGGCGGACGCGGACCTTGGCGCAGCCGCAGAGCTATTTGCCCCCTATCTCAAAATAGCCCTGCAAGGTCGTTCCGAATTTCACATGAATGTCTATCCGGGCTCGCCCTACGTCGCGCGTGACCTCTTGCGACCCATCGACCGGCTCGTGCTCTGCGAATTGCACGGTCTCGACGCCGACACGTTGCGCGAAAACATGGGCCGCGATAAGCGCGTCGATGTGCGCCATGCCAACGGCTATGCCTGTATCAAGGCTCTGGTGCCGCCGATGGAACGGCGCGGCCTCATATTCATCGATCCGCCGTTCGAAACCCGCTCCGAGTGGGATGACATGATCGGCAGTGTCAATCTCGCGCTCGGCAAATGGTCAAGTGGAACCTATGTGCTGTGGTATCCTTTGAAAAACGGCAACGAGGGTAACGCGCTATGCGAGGCGCTCGACCAAACTAAAATCACAAAAATGCTGCTGCTCGAACTGCAAATCCAGCCCGTCGGCATCGCTGGAAAACATGCCCGAACCGGCCTGAGCGGTTGCGGCATGGTGGTGATAAACCCGCCCTACATCTTGGCGCAAGAGGCCGAACTCATGCTGCCCGAAATGGCCAGACACCTCGCCCTTGGCCAATCCGCCTGGCGGGTAGAATGGATTAGGCAAAGTTAGGGCGTGGCAAACAAACCATGCGGCAATCTGAAGCGTCACCACCAGCGTAGGCATTTGGTCGGAGGGACGCAGCCATGAAAATTGAAGACCGCCTTGAGTTTCGCAATAAAGCGCCTGTTTTAACATTTTCGCCGGATGACTTTGTCATAAAAGCTGTGAACGCCATGTCTGCCAAAAACTACGGCGCAAGCGTCATCGTCGATGGTGCAAATAAGCCCGTGGGCATCATCACCGAGCGTGACTTTATGCGACGCCTGCTCGACAAGGGCCTCGACGCGAATACAACGCGCGTCAAAGACATCATGACGTATGATTTGAAAATCGCCCGTGCCAGCGATGAGGTCGCGACTTGGATCAGGTTGATGTCCAACGAGCGCTTCCGCCATTTGCCGGTGGTTGATGCAGACGGCAAGTTGGTCAACGTCATGTCACAAGGCGATTTTGTATCCTACACTTGGCCACAACTGTTTACGGAAATTCGGGCAAAAACCGCCAATTCATTCGCCGAGAAATATCAGCTCTATCTGATCGCGGGCAGCATCATGCTTTACACCATGGTGATGATTTGGCTTTTCCGCCACGCTTGAGCAGGCTTGGCTAAACAGCGCGCCTAAGGCGATGTGATTTTTCTTGGCATTTTAAACAAGTGCGGCGGATGTGTTTCTCCAATGAGATACTCCGCCGCTTTTTATGTCGGAGACGGCACATGCCTCTGGCACGCTAATTCACCTTTGGCCGACATTTGGCCACGTTGCGCCCCCGTTTGGCCTAGGCGATGCCGCTCTTTTTGCACTGCACATCAGGCTTGGTAACCCAACCTTAACCTTAACCATGTATTAAAAGGACAAAGCCGAGTTTAATCGAAGTGCGGCCTCATATTTGCCTCAAAACACCCCCTTAAAGGCGCTTATGCGGGCTTAAACACCTGAAGTTCCAAAGGAAACCCCATGAATCCTGTTGACGTTGTCACCAGCGCCGCCCCCATAGCCACCGAGGTTTCC
>JANXSV010000006.1 GCA_025356505.1 Methylovirgula sp. | reverse complement strand
TCGTGGGATGGGCTTGGCAGGTCAGGACATAGCCGGCTGCAGTCTCCCAAGGCTCCAACGCGTAGTTAACGTCCATCTGCACGCTGCCGGCGGTCACCCGCGCCCGGCACGTGCTGCACATCCCGCCGCGGCACGAATATGGCAGGTCCAGGCCAGCCCGCAGCGCCGCCTCCAGCACGGTGTCATCGGCGGCGATGGCAACATCGGTTCGCACGCCATCGGCGATGATCGTCGCAACCGCATGGGGTAGTTCTGCAGATGGCTGGGGCTTACGGAGCGTCACATTATCCGCGCATTAGTCAGTCCGAGTGCCCTCGCTGCTCTGACATATTCTAAGTTTCGGGCACGAAGGAACTCCGCGCGCACGACATGCACCAATGCAACCCAAGAAAAAAGAAGTAAAATAGATAGAAGCACAAAGAAACTTGGTGCGATTATTGAGGACAAAATTATCAATACATAAAGCGTCGGCAGAGACGACCAGATTTCTATGAATCTCTGGAAAATCAGATCAATCCATCCCCCGAAGTACCCCTGAACGGCACCTGCCAGAATTCCGATTGCCGAAGAAATACCGGCGAGAATTAATCCAAACAAAATTGAAATACGGAAGCCATAGATAAGTCGGGCAAGCACGTCTCTCCCCTGATCATCCGTACCAAGCCAATTCCATTCTAAGTCGTTACAGCTATGGTCTGAGTTCAAGATGACTTCCTTTTTAGGAACAGCCATTCGGCAAATCTCTTGACTTAAGGCCCATGTCGGCTTTGAGGGTACTGGGGTGGGAACCTCATAGTTGTGTGTTCCGTCGGCGAATTTGATAGGCGGCCAAATCATCCAACCATGGCTGTTTATTTCGGCTTGTATGGACGGATCCCGATAATCGGTCTCGGCTAAAAAACCACCGAACTTACTTTCGTCATAGGAGACAAACACTGGGAACAGAGTTTCCCCGTTATATCGAGCGATTACCGGGCGGTCGTTAGCAATAAATTCTGCGAACAGAGATAGCGTAAACAGGGCCACAAATATCCAGAAAGACCAAAATCCACGTCGGTTTTTCTTGAAGTTGGTCAGTCGCCGCACGTTCATAGGGCTAAGGTTCAGTAGCCCGGAGCTCGGAAGTGGTGGAGCTAAACGTTTAGAGGGGATAGGGGCTGAGGAGACTGTCATACTTCACGCGTCTCAAAATCAATACGTGGATCTATCCACGTATACATAAGGTCTGAGAAAAGCCCGATAAGCAATCCAACCAAAGAGAAGATATAGAGACTGGCGAAAACTACAGCGTAGTCTCTATTTACGATAGCTTCGTAGGACAGCAACCCAAGCCCATCCAGAGAAAATGTGTATTCGATTAGAAGCGATCCAGTAAGGAAAGCATGCACGAATGCACTGGGAAAACCTGCGATGACGATGAGCATAGCGTTACGAAAAACGTGTCCATAAAGGACCTGATTATCACTCAAGCCCTTCATGCGCGCAGTCAAGACATACTGTTTCCCAATTTCTTCTAAAAACGAGTTCTTCGTGAGAAATGTGGTCGTAGCGAATGAGCTCACGGACATTGCAGCTATGGGCAAAACGATGTGCCAAAGATAGTCGTATACTTTATGGAAGGTCGAAAAGTCCTGCCAGCCTTCAGACGTTAGCCCTCGTAGCGGAAAAATTTGCAAAAAAGAACCGCCGGAAAATAGAACAATCAACAAGATAGCAAATAAGAAACCTGGTACGGCATAGCCTATGATTATGACGGCGGACGTCCAGACGTCGAATTTGGAGCCATCTTGCATCGCTTTTCTAATTCCAAGCGGAATTGAGATGAGATAGGAAAGCAAAGTCATCCAAAGCCCGAGCGTCATTGATACCGGTAGC
Source organism: Methylovirgula sp. (assembly GCA_025356505.1). Lineage (GTDB taxonomy): Bacteria > Pseudomonadota > Alphaproteobacteria > Rhizobiales > Beijerinckiaceae > JANXSV01. The sequence continues at coordinate 3,355 of JANXSV010000006.1, read as the reverse complement.
TTTTCGCCAATAAGTTTGATGACTGAAGTGTCTCGGAAAAAACTTTTGCCGAAATCAAAGGTGGCGTACCTGGTCAACATGATCCAGAAGCGCTCATAAGCGGGTTTATCGAAGCCAAACTGCTTTTCCAGTTCTTTGATGAGTTTAGGGTCTAAACCCTGCGCACCGCGATACTTTGAACTGATTTCTACTGCCGCGCTTCCTCCAATATCTTTGCCTCCGCCAAAGCGAGCGGTTGCTGATGAATCCGTCCCTTGAAGTTGCGCGATGATCCGCTCAACCGGGCCGCCGGGAGCAAATTGAATGATGATGAACGTTAAGAGCATTATTCCAAATAAAGTAGGAACCATGAGCAGAATGCGCCGCGCAATGTAAGCCAGCATTATGAGCGGCCAATCCTTTTGGCTTTTTCCTTATCATACCACCACGTGCTTGGGGCGCCGGTGCCAAATTTTGGTGAAGTCCTAGGGCGTGCAAATTCATCCCAGTAGGCTAACCAAGTCTCTGCTCGGTACCACATTGGGATCCAGTACCTTCCCGCTCGCAGAACCCGATCAAGCGCTCTTGCTGCAACGTTTAGTTCATCTCGCGTTTTTGCATGTGCAATAATTTCTACAAGGGCATCGACAGCTTCGCTACGGATACCGCCCAGATTTCGTCCTCCCTCAGTAACAGCCGATTTCGATCCATAACTTAATTTCAGTTCGTCGCCTGGGGTCAATGATCCGCTTAAGTTCAGGCTGACGATGTCAAAATCAAAACTCTTCGTGCGTGCTTGGTATTGAGCCGGATCTACAATCCTCGATTCGGCTTTGATTCCAATTTTTTTTAAGTTTTGCAAAAAGGGCTGTGTGTGCGGTTGCAGGGAATTTGAACTGTCGAGAAATTCTATTTCGAAGGGTTTTCCATCCGGAAGTTTTAGTAGGCCCGCTTGGCGTACGCATCCCGCTGCCCTCAGCATTTCATCCGCCCGTTGAAACAGCGAACGATCCGCTCCGGACCCATCAGAAACCGGTGGGAGAAAAGGCTCGTTGAAAACTTCGTCAGGAATTTTACCACGAAAAGGCTCAAGCAAAACAAGCTCTTCTGCCGATGGTTTGCTCATCGCCTTCATGTCGGTTCCATCAAAAAACGACGTCGTGCGCTTGTAAGCAGAGTACATAATATTTTTGTTGGTCCATTCAAAATCGAAAACCAAGCCTATTGCTTCGCGCACGCGTGGATTTGAAAATTTATCCCGACGCGTATTGAAGTACCAACCTTGGCGGCTCGCAGGCAAGCCGTTGGGTAAAATCTCCTTTTTCACCTTTCCATCTGAAAATGCAGGAAAGTCATATCCCGTCGCCCAAATTCGTGAGGTATTTTCCTCATGGAAAGTGATCAAGCCGCTTTTGAACGCCTCAAAGGCCACTTGCCGTTCGCGGTAGTATTCATACCGGATTTTATCAAAGTTATTTTGTCCAACATTTACCGGAAGGCGGTCAGCCCAATAATCCGTTACGCGCTGAAATTCGACAAAACGTCCCTGCTCGAATGATCCTAACTTGTATGGCCCTGAGCCGAGCGGTTGTTCTTTTGATGTCTCCTCAAAATTTTTATCTTTCCAGTACGCCGATGAGAAAATAGGCATCGCTGCAATGGCTAGATGTAAGTCTCTGCTCCGGGTTGGCGCTAAAACAACTGTGATCACGTCTTCAGATTCTGCCTCAGCTGACACCATATCCTCTAATATTGATCGGTAGTTAGGATGAGCCTTGGTTTTGAGGATGTTGAGCGAAAAAGCCACATCAGATGCAGTGAGCCGAGTGGCATCGTGAAACCGGGCCTCCTTCCGTAGCAAAAACCTGTATGTGAGATTGTCTGGCGAGACTTCGACTGCCTGTGCTACTAACCCATAAACCGAGTCTGGTTCATCGGAAGATCCAGTCATCAGCGAATCAAAACACATCTCCATGCCAGCTGCGCCATTGCCCACAAGGTTGAAGATATTGAAGGTATCAAACGTTTCGAAATTCTGATTGCCACTCGTAGAGTTAATCTGAAGTACTAACGTGCCTCCTTTCGGAGCGTCAGGATTTACATAAGCGAAGTTTTTGAAGTCTGTCAGCTGTGCCAAATCACCAAATGCAGAAAGCCCATGTGTCTGCCTGGGGGCCGATGCCAGCGCCCACTGTGGCAGACAGAGGGAGCACACACCGGCAGATGAAAGCTGCAATAAGGAGCGGCGGTTGATGCGCATCATATGCCCTTCGATTCAAATCGACTTGATAAATCTTAGTCGCTTTTAAAGTGGTTCGCCACAACGTCGATATATATCTTTCGAACGTCGGAACGACAGATAGGTCCGATAGGCTACATCTTATTCCGGCCACCTGTAGTTTCGCCAAAACGATTGTGATCTGCAAGCCCATCCGAGGAGCAAACTAACTATTACAAAGGCTCCAGTTGGCTACAGGAACAGCGGTTCCGTCAGCCTTGGCACTTTTTGCACCAAATGCGCTGCAATACAACGTGAAGCAGGGCCTACCGATCCATAAAAAAAGCCAACACTGTTCCCAGTGCTGGCTGACAACCATTGGGAAAGCGATAGACTATTATTTTGGAAGTTCCACCGGTGCATCAGAAAGCGTGCGCAGATATGCGAGAATGTTTGCGCGTTTTGCGCCATCCTTCTCTCCGGCGTAGCCCATCTTAGTTCCAACAACGTAACCCTTTGGGTTAGTTATAAAAGCATTTAATGCGTCGAAATCCCACTTACCACCCTTAGCTTTCATAGCCTCAGAATAGGAGAAGCCTGCTGCCGCGCCTTTGTCTCGTCCAACAACACCATAAAGTGCGGGGCCGACCTTTGCAGCACCGCCTTTTTCAAAAGAGTGGCATGCGGTGCAGGCCTTGGCGCTGGCTTCACCTTTAGTGACGTCGGCTTTAGCCAGCAATATAGGCAGAGGCTCATCTGGCGTCGCCGGCGCCGCAGCTTCCGAGGCGCTCGCGGCAGGCTCGGCTGAAGCCAATTCATATCCCGGCTTTGCCGGTTTAACAGGCGCGAACAACCCGTTTGAGATGATGCCAAGGCTCATAATAAATAGAAGTGTCCCCAAAACTGCGCCCGCAATCTTATTAAATCCAAGATCGTCCATAAATAGAACTCCGTAGGGCTCTTGAGTTTTGTGAAACTATGAGCAGTTTAACAACCGATACAACGGCTTTTAGCCGATTGCACGACTTCACTTGGTTTTTTCTAACTACAAGCATTGCACCCAGTTTGGCAACACGTATAAACACCCCTAAATGCTACTTTTTGACGCCCAGCCGACCCTTTCTGCCAGCATGTTCGAAGGTTACGTATGTCAGATCC
>JANXSV010000446.1 GCA_025356505.1 Methylovirgula sp. | reverse complement strand
CTGGGACCATCGCCTCGAAATAAGTCCAGATGAGCTTTCCATCCGGCTCGATGCCGGGCAGAGCGCGGGGGCGTGCGCCCGTCGCTATGATGATATTCTTGGCCTCATAAGTTCCTACAGGAAGGATCCCCTTCGGGATCGGATTTTGTGGCTGGACGACCGCCTTTTTGGTAGCAGTCACCGTGACTTTACCAGGGCTGTCAATATGGGCTTCACCCCAAATGACATCGACCTTGTTCTTCTTGAGCAGGAATGCAACGCCGCCGTTGAGCTGAGCTGAAATACCGCGCGAACGCTTGACGACATCGCTCGGGTTGAACGACATCTTGCCTTCAAGTGTCAGTCCATAATCCTTTGCATGAGCGGCGTAGTGGAAGATTTCAGCCGAGCGCAGCAAAGCCTTGGTTGGGATACAGCCCCAGTTGAGGCAGATGCCGCCCAAGTGCTCGCGCTCGACGAGGCCAACCTTAAAACCCAGTTGAGCGGCGCGAATGGCCGCCACATAGCCGCCCGGGCCGCCACCTATGATGAGAATATCGTATGTCATTTCAAAGCTCGATTGTCTTTTGGGTTTTCGGAATACGGTTACTTCCGCGATCATAAATTTCTTTGGCTCGTCGGACGTAACGGAAGGCGGCGGCTAAGTGTTCGATTTTTTCTAACGAAAAACTGCTATAACCATTCATAGAACGCTTTAGTTGCAATCCATCCTGAAGCTCGAACTCGCAAGGATTCCCGCGCAACGTAACCGCCAAATTGAGCGCTCGTTTCCAATGCGGCTGAAATGTAACAAAGTTATCAGGTCGCACAACATATCTAGCAGCCGAATGTTCTGTATCACCACCCCCTATTTTTAGGGCAAATTGCACGAGGGCCTTAGCTCCCTCGCTCAAGCCGTTCAGATTGGAAATCTCCTTATAAAGATCATGGACTGCATCTGCCATCCGTGCGCTCCCCTAAACCAACATGCCCATCGGATTTTCGATGAAGCCTTTGAAAGCCTGCATCATTTCCGCTGCAAGCGCGCCATCCACCGAGCGATGATCGGTTGAAACGGTCACGCACATAACTGTCGCCACAGCGGGCGCGCCGTTTTTCACCACAACGCGCGGCTCCCCTGCCCCGACCGCCAAAATTGTCGAATGCGGCGGGTTAACTATGGCTTGAAAGTTTTTGACGCCAAACATGCCAAGGTTCGAAACAGCTGTGGTGCCGCCTTGATATTCTTCCGGCTTCAGCTTGCGGGCTTTAGCCCGCGCGGCATAATCCTTCATCTCAGCGGAGATGGTGGTCAGAGTTTTGGTTTCGGCAGCGCGGATAATCGGAGTGATCAAACCGCCGGGAATCGAAACCGCAACGCCGACATCGGCATGTTTATGGACGAGCATCGAGTTTTCAGTCCACGATACATTTGCTGCGGGCACGGCTTTGAGCGTCAAAGCCAGCGCCTTAATAACAAAGTCGTTCACCGAAAGCTTATAGGCGGGCTTTCCGTCCTTGACCGGAGCAGATTTATTGATCTGTTCGCGCAGAGCGAGCAGCGCGTCTAATTCACAATCGACCGTAAGGTAGAAATGCGGGATCGTTGATTTTGCTTCCGAAAGGCGGCGCGCGATGGTTTTGCGCATGCCGTCATGCGGCACTTCTTCGTAAGAACCCGCCGCGAACAGTTTTTTGGTCTGTTCGTCCGACATGCCAACGGGCGCTGCGGATTTTGGCGCAGCCGCCGGAGCGGATCCCGGAGCAGCAGCCATTGCAGGCGCCTTTGCTCCTCCGGTAGAAATTGCTGCCTTAACGTCCTTTTCAACTATGCGACCGTGCGGTCCGGAACCGGCAATCTGGCTAAGATCGAGGCCGGCTTGCTTGGCCTGCCGCTTGGCAAGCGGAGAGGCAAAAACACGCTGTCCGTGCGCCGCGGGGATTGCAGCAGCTTTGGGGGCTGGCGCATCGTTCGTCGTCGGCGCGGCGGTCGCTACCGGGACGGTTGCAGGTGAGGCGGCAGCCTTTGGAACAGGCGCAGCACTCAGGTCCTCGCCTTCCTGCGCGATGATAGCGATCAGGTCATTGACCGGAACATCATTCGTGCCAGCTGGAACAATGATTTTGGCGAGAATGCCTTCGTCAATTGCCTCGACTTCCATCGTGGCTTTGTCGGTTTCGATTTCGGCGAGAATATCGCCTGCCTTAATCTTATCGCCTTCTTTTTTCAGCCATTTGGCTAAATTTCCCTTTTCCATAGTGGGAGAAAGGGCGGGCATCAGAACATTTACAGCCATGTTTTCAGCCCCTTTTTAGCGATAACAAACAGCTTTCGCTGCCGCGATAACATCTGCCACGGTCGGCAAAGCCAGCTTTTCGAGATTAGCCGCATATGGCATGGGCACATCTTTGCCCGTAACGCGGATAACCGGAGCATCGAGATAATCGAACGCCCGCTCCATGATTACAGCCATGATTTCCGCACCAATTCCTGATTGCGGCCATCCCTCTTCAACCGTGACACACCGACCGGTTTTCATCACGGAGGCGATGATGGTGTCTTTGTCCATGGGGCGAATGGTGCGAAGGTCTATGACCTCTGTCTCGATGCCCTCTTTTGCCAGCTCTGCGGCTGCTTTTAACGCGTATGTCATGCCTATCGCAAAAGAGACAATGGTTACGTCTTTACCGGCGCGAGCCACTTTTGCCTTCCCGATCGGTACGAGAATGTCCTCGCCGACAGGAACTTCAAACTGCTGACCGTAAAGGATCTCATTTTCGAGAAAGATAATGGGATTTGGATCGCGGATTGCCGATTTGAGCAGCCCTTTGTAATCAGCCGCAGTATGGGGAGCAATGACCTTCAAGCCCGGTACATTCGAATACCAGGCAGAAAAATCCTGACTGTGTTGAGCACCGACGCGCGAGGCAGCCCCGTTGGGCCCGCGAAAAACAATCGGAGCGCCCATTTGTCCGCCGGACATGTAAAGCGTTTTCGCAGCCGAATTGATGATATGATCAATAGCTTGCAGTGCGAAATTCCAGGTCATGAATTCCACGATCGGGCGAAGTCCTGTCATGGCCGCACCAACCGCGATGCCGGCAAAACCATGTTCGGTGATAGGCGTGTCAATGACCCGCTTTGCTCCAAACTCCTGCAAAAGTCCCTGAGTTACTTTGTAAGCACCCTGATACTCGGCAACTTCTTCACCCATAACAAATACGTCGCCATCACGCCGCATTTCTTCAGCCATCGCGTCCCTCAACGCTTCGCGCACTGTGATGGTTACAAATTGCGTTCCGGCCGGATAAGCTTCTTCTGCGACAGGAGCTATTGCCGCAACCGAAATGTTAACAGGCGCGGCCACAGCGCTTAGAGCCGAAGCCGGCTCTTTTGCAGGTGTCGCGACCCCCGGAGCGGGCTCTGACGCTGCGCTCTCACCGTCGGCCAAAATGATTGCGATTGGCGTATTCACTGCAACATTGTCGGTGCCGTCAGCAATCAATATTTTGGACAAAACACCTTCATCGACGGCTTCAATCTCCATCGTAGCCTTATCAGTTTCGATTTCAGCGAGAATATCGCCCGATTTTACTGAATCGCCTTCTTTTTTAAGCCACTTAGCCAGCTTACCCTGCTCCATGGTGGGCGAGAGTGCAGGCATTAATACATTTACAGCCATTTTATTTCTCCCGAGGCTTAAAGCAGAATGTCGGTGTAGAGCTCTGATGGATCTGGCTCGGGATCATGGCTGGCAAATTCAGACGCCTCCGCTACTATTGAGCGAACCGACGCATCAATACGCTTCAAATCTTCCTCGGAAGCGGCTTTCGCGTTCAACAAACGCAGACGCACCTGTTCGATCGGATCGCGTTCCTCACGCATTTTCTGAACTTCGTCCTTCGAGCGATATTTCGCCGGGTCCGACATGGAATGACCGCGGTAGCGATATGTCTCCATTTCCAAAATCATTGGGCCGTTGCCCTCGCGGCACCATTTTATCGCGCGCGCAGCCGCATCTCTAACCGCCCGCACATCCATACCATCAACTTTTTCGCCAGGAATGTTGAAAGATATGCCGCGCCTGGAAAAATCGGTTTGCGCAGATGAACGCTGAACTGAAGTCCCCATCGCATAATGATTGTTTTCAATCACGTATACCACCGGCAACTTCCAGAGCTCCGCCATATTGAAGCTTTCATAGACTTGGCCTTGATTGGCAGCACCGTCGCCAAAATATGTCATTGAGACGTGATCATTCCCGCGGTAGGCGTGCGCGAAAGCAAGACCTGTCCCCAACGAGACCTGACCTCCCACGATACCGTGTCCGCCGAAGAAGCCCGCTTCCTTGGAAAACATGTGCATCGAGCCGCCCTTGCCGCGCGAAAGTCCGGACCGACGCCCGGTGAGTTCGGCCATGACACCCTTAGCGTCCATTCCCAGCGAAAGCATGTGACCATGGTCGCGATATCCGGTGATGACCGAATCGCCTTTTTTCGCGGCCATCTGCATGCCGGTTATGACTGCCTCTTGGCCAATATAAAGATGGCAGAAGCCGCCAATCAGCCCCATGCCGTACATTTGACCGGCTTTTTCCTCAAACCGGCGAATGAGCAACATTTCGCGATACGCAAAAAGTTCCTCCTCGGAGGTAAACACAGGAGTGTTAGGAATCGAACCGGACGCTTTCTTTCCGGCTGTGTCCTTGGCGTTTCTGGGCTTCAAGCTTGTGGCAGATTGGGCGACCATTCAAAACTCCCTTTACGAACCATCGCATTTCTTCACCAAGAGGTGCCTGATAGAAGGCCAAAAACTCCCGACGGATGCGCGCAATGGGCTTGACGATGGTCAAGTGAAATAGCCACTCGCTATCTGCCCTTTGCGTTTTCTAAAATCAAATCTAGACCAAGCACAAACGAAAAGCGAGCAGCCCAAGTGGGGCTTAGGCCGCATCTATCTCTCTGATTTTTCGATGTTTTTTTAAGTTAACCTATAACTGGTTACGATATACTGATAACCAGATTCGTGTTAACATGTGCGCCTGCTCAGATTGCTGCAACGCACAATGCTGCAACACGGGCAGATTAGTTTGCAGAGGGTCTTTGAAGGAATACGACGAGATCATTCTTATGGACACGTCCAAGAACAGAACGTGCTTCCTCTTCGAGCAGGTCCTTATCGAGCGCGCCGTACCGAAGCTGCGCATTTCGCGCCTCAAGAGCCGCATGTTCTGACTTCAAGATGTTGAGCTCATCGGTCAGGGCGGTGATTTCTGTTTTGTAGATACGTTTCGCTTTGAGACCACGGTCGCCGTTAACAGCAGCCCATACAAAGTAGCTCATCGTTGCGCCGCAAACGAGGTATATTGCGACGGGAGCGATTATGGAACGATATTTAAAACGAAAACTCATGCCTCAGTTTCATCCATTTCTGGTTAATATTAGATGAAACTTCAATGCTTTAACGGCTCGTGTCCTAAAAAATTCGACTTTCAACGGGCCGCGTTCTCTTAGATCGTCACCTCAAGCCAGCCAACCTCGCGAGACGCCGACAAGAAGAATGATGCCAAGCGCCATGCGATAAACCGCAAACGGCCAAGCACTGTGCTCTTTCAAGAAACGCATTAATCCCCAGATCGCCGCAAATGCCGAAGCACTTGCGATCACCAGCCCGAACAGCAAGATCATCCAACCTTCGGCGCTGAGCCCTGCCTTATAGAGGATGAATAATTCTTTCAAACCCGCTGCGGCGATAGCTGGTACTCCCAATAAAAAGGAGATCCTTGCGGCATCTTCACGCTTGAAATCGAGAAAAAGTGCCGCTGTCAGGGTTGAACCGGAGCGCGATATTCCGGGTATGAGTGCCCCGACCTGTGCCAAGCCAATAAGGAACGCATCCAGCCAATCCATGTCGGCCGCCGACCGCTGCCTGCGGGCTATCAGTTCTCCAATGCCTAGAAGCACCGCCATCACGATGCACGACAGCGCAATGACATTCAGGCTGCGCAATGGAGAATCGCAAGTGTTGAGAATTTTGGAAAGCATCGCGCCGAAAATCACGATCGGTATGGTTGCAATGACAACACCGACGGCAAATTTAAAAGATGGATGCTTAAAATCACGCCGAACCAAAGCTTTGACAGACCCTACAGTCAAGCTTGACACATCTGACCAGAAATAACTTATCACAGCTGCCAGTGCAGCAAGCTGCATTGCAGCCGAAAAAGCGGAACCCGGATCCTGCCATCCAAGAACCGCCGGAACAATACGCATATGCGCGGTCGATGAAATGGGCAGCAGTTCGGTGATGCCTTGTACAACCCCCAGGACGCCGACTTTGGCGTAACCCAGCGCGACAAACCCTGTATCAATACCTTCGGTGCACGCGCCTGCCATAAGATCTCCAAGGTTCGAATCATTGCTTTAGCTTAGCAAAGAAGCGCCGCTGCAAAAGGGCTCGAGTTTCAAAATACGTTTTGCTGCGGATGAGTCAGACTATTTTCTGCCATTTTTTCCAATGCGCCGGATACAAACGCTCCGCGTGCGTCCGGTATAGCCTGGGCGCGAGGTCCGAAAATGTTTCTTTCCAAGAAAAAGCATGTCAGGGCGAAGGCCTTGGTCAAATCGTCATGCTCTACCGCAAAAGTGGTATCGACCAAAAATTTCGGCAGGGGCAGCAGTCTGGCTTTGTAAGGCTCCGCCGCTTCGTCGCAAACGGCCCGCCCGGTTTTTGGCGAGACAAAGTTCAGCGCCTGATTGCTTCCTGTGACGGCGCATTCTTCAAGCGCAAGTCCAAAACCGAGTTCAGACAAAAACCCGAGTTCAAACCGGGCCATGAGAGCACCGCATGTCGCCGCATCGGACAAATGTTCGGCAACTATCATCGCCGTTTGATAGAGCACCGGATGCGGCTCTCGCTCTGACGATAGGCGTAGCAGCTGGCAAAGCCATTGCAGACCATGAAGGCTGGTGGGGCTCTCCATGAGGAGCGCCGCGCGCGAACGGGACATTTCAAGGTTATAAGTGCCGAGATGTTCATCGAGCCTGGAGTGCCAGTGCGCATGCACCGAATTCCCCAGCTGCAACAGGGGCTGCATTTTGCGCGAGCGCCCACCCCTAACCAGCCCGGTGTGCCGGCCGCGCTCTGACGTGAACAGTTCGACAATGGCACTGGTTTCGCCATGACGCCGCACTCCGATTATCAAACCCTGATCGCGCCACTCCATAAATTATCTCGATTTTTGCATCATCTCAATTTTTTGGAAATTCGAGACCCATTTCGCGGTAACGCTCCGGATCGTCGATCCAGTTTTCGCGCACCTTAACAAATAGAAATAAGTGAACTTTAGTCTCGGCAATTTCACTAATATCGCCACGCGCCGCGGTGCCAATGCTTTTTAGCATTTGCCCGCCCTCGCCGATCACGATTTTTTTGTGGGCGTCGCGCGTCACATAAATTGTTTGTTCAACACGCACGGTTCCGTCTATTTGTTCTTTCCAGCTCTCAGTTTCGACTGTGGACTGATACGGCAATTCTTCGTGCAGACGTTCGAATATCTTCTCCCGTGTGATTTCAGCAGCCATCGCTCGCAAGGGCGCAACCGAAATCTGATCTTCCGGGTATAGCCACGGCCCTTGATCGACCATTGTTGCCAATTTTTTCATGATCGCCGCCGTTCCGAAGCCCTTTAATGCCGAAATCATAAAGGTCACCGCAAAGGGAAGTTTGGCGTTGATCTCTTCAGCTAAAATAAGGAGTTTCTCGCTTTCAACGGTGTCTATCTTGTTGATTATGAGTATTTTCTTCTGTTTGAGGTCGGGCAGCTTTGACAAAATATCCGCCGTTTCGTCGTCAATGCCGCGCCGGGCGTCAACGAGAAGCGCGATGATGTCTGCATCCCCAGCTCCCCCCCAGGCGGAGGTTACCATCGCGCGATCGAGCCGCCGCTTCGGCGCAAATATCCCGGGCGTATCAACAAATATGATCTGGGCAGTGTCTTCCAGAACGATGCCTCGAACCAGAGATCGTGTGGTTTGGACTTTCCGCGATACGATGGAAACCTTACTGCCGACGAGCTTGTTCAACAGGGTGGATTTTCCGGCATTTGGCGCGCCTATGAGGGCAACGAAGCCACAACGGGTCTGTTCCACAGAATTCAAATGTATATTCCTATCGTTTGCGTAAGGTTCTGAATGTATTTAATAATCTTTGCGCGTGAAACGCGAGCCGGTCAACCAAACTCCTTCGCGCATCAAAAACGCTTCCGCGGCACTTTGTTGTGCAATCTTTTTGGCTGAGGCTTGCCCTTCGATGGAGTCGAACCCTGGTATTTCGACCCTCACCTTAAATATCGGGTCATGATCCGGCCCGGTGCGTTCCAAATCACTGTATTTTGGCGGCTGAAGCCCTCTTGCCTGCACCCATTCCTGCAGTGCCGTCTTCGCGTCCTGTAGCGCCACGCCGCTTTCGTTCAAAAACGGAGCCCAGAATTTTTGCACAAGACGGGCCGAAGCTTCGAAGCCTCCGTCCAGATTAACTGCCCCGAGTACAGCCTCGCACACGTCTGCCAGAATGGACCGGCTCTGCTTTGCGTCCTGACCAATATTGACGCCAAATCTGATGTGCAGCGAAAGATCCCAGACTTCAGCGACGTCCGCACACGTCTCGGCACGCACGAGATCTGACAATCTTCTAGCCAACCGACCCACAACAATCTGTGGCTTTAACTCGAACAACATCGTTGAAACAACGAGCCCGAGCACCCGGTCACCAAGAAACTCAAGCCTTTGATAAGACTCTCCCTCCTCATCCGAACCTTCGAGGAACGATTGGTGTGTCAGAGCCGTCCGCAGGAGGTTCAAATCTTTGAAAGTATATCCAAGCGTAACCTGCAGAAGGTCGAGCTTTTCTTGCAGGTGAACCTCAACTTTCGCCGTTCGGTCAGACCTGTAATGCTTTCTTGCACGACGCATTATCGCACAAATGTGAACAGGCGATTCCACCGCATCGTCGAAGGCCAGCGCCAGAACTGCCACGCGGGTTCTGTCAGATTTTCCCGCTCGTGCCCCGGCTGGAGCTTATAAGACATAAATATTACCTCTGCGCGGCCAACAAAGTTTTCCAAGGGCACAGGGCCCCAGACGCGAGAGTCTGATGAATTATCCCGATTGTCTCCCATCATAAAAAATGAGTCGGCAGGCACGACAAGCGGCGGGGTGGTATTCATGCTTGGGTCTTGATCGTTTTTCTTAATTTGGATCAGATGCTTGACGCCGTTTGGTAAGGTCTCTTCGTAGGTGGCGAATTGATCTGTCAACCCTGCGCCCACGTCCTTCGACTCAGATGCAATAAGTTTGCGCTCAACTTTTGCTCCGTTGATGAAAAGCTCGCCTTCAATCATCTGGATTTTATCGCCGGGCAATCCAATAACGCGTTTTACATAATCCTGAGAGACATCAACCGGATACTTGAAAACCGCGACGTCGCCACGCTTCGGAGCCGCGCCTAAAATACGTCCCGAAAAAATATTCGGGCTGAACGGTATGGAATATTTCGAAAATCCATAAGAGTATTTCGAAACAAATAGATAGTCCCCCACCAGCAAAGTCGGAACAAGCGAACCGGAAGGGATATTAAAGGGTTGAAAAAGCAAGGTTCGCACGACAACCGCAATGAGCAGCGCCTGTACGACGACCTTAATGATTTCCCAAAGGCTCTCTTCTTTTTTCACTGAAAGTCCACGATTTTGATCGTTGGAGTAGCTTGATTTTTCAAACATATGCGATGGTCTCAAAACAGATGACGGGTATAACGACTGGCTAGAGCGGTGGCAATTGCCATACAGCACTATCCGCAAGCAATCGCGGAGTTTCGCGGCATAAATATGTCTCTACCAGACACCATATGCACTATTGCGCGATCGGGATCGCTTCAATAACAACAAAGGCTTGAGCATAAGGATGTTCATCGCTCATTGTCAGGTAGATTTTTGCGCTTTGGCCCGCCGGGGTCAGCGACTGCAGTCTCATTAGCGCTTTTCCAGTGAGATCGATCGTCGGCTGTCCTGATCTGAGATTAACCACTCCGATATCCCGCCAAGCTACACCGCGGTGCATTCCGGTCCCGAGCGCTTTAGCGCAGGCTTCTTTTGCCGCAAAACGCTTAGCAAAGGTCCAGGCCGGTGTTGCGCTTCGCGCAGCTTTTGTTTGTTCAATCTGCGTGAAGCATCGATTTTTAAATCGGTCGCCGAAGCGTTCCAATACCGCCTCAACGCGGCGGATGTCGCATAAATCGCTGCCTATACCGATGATCATGCTTTGGCAAACCCCGCATCTATCGCGTCTCGCATCTGTTTAATTGCGGCGTCCAAACCTACAAAAATCGCTTCTCCGATCAGAAAGTGACCGATGTTTAGCTCTTTGATCTGCGGAAGCGCGCTGATGAGTTCCGCTGTATGATAGTCCAACCCATGCCCGGCATGAACTTCGATGCCTAGTTCCGCTGCTTTGACGGCGGCATGGCGCAACCGCTGAAATTCATTTTCGGCCTTATCGGTCTGGCCATGCGAAATATAATCACACCAGGCGCCTGTATGAAGTTCGATCACTGGCGCAGACAAGGAATGTGCAGCCTCTATTGCTGCAATGGACGGCTCTACAAATAGCGAGACACGGATATTGGCCCGCGATAGCTCGGCGATGAAAGGTTTGAGGTAGTCGTGCCCGCCAACAACGTCGAGGCCACCTTCGGTTGTCCTTTCGGTGCGTTTTTCCGGCACGAGACAAGCAGCATGAGGCTTGGTTTTGAGCGCAATGTCGAGCATTTGGTCGGTGGCCGCCATCTCGAAATTGAGCGGTTTTTTGATCTGCGCCTTGAGCCGGGCAATATCGTCGTCGCGAATATGCCGACGGTCTTCACGCAAATGGGCGGTTATACTGTCGGCTCCGGCAGCGATGGCTTGCAGCGCCGCACGGAGTGGATCCGGCAACAGACCACCGCGCGCATTACGCACGGTAGCAACATGGTCGATGTTTACACCCAATCTGGGAGGCGATGACATGGAAAACACTTTCGAAGCTTTGATTGGACTAAGGCGGCAAGCTGACTGGGGTCGCAATTACTCAGGGCACTTTCATGCCCCTACTCCCGGGCTTAACGGGAACTTGCGCAGCCAGTTCAGGAGGAAGATTATTCGCTTCATAGGAAGGGATATCAAGTGTTGCTAACGACACACGTGGGATGCCTATCTCGGCTTTACCGCCCGATCGGTCTATCAAACATGCAGCGCCAATGAGGCCATCTGTGTGCTCGGCAATCGCAGCGATACATTCACGCGAGGAAAGGCCGGTCGTGATGATATCTTCAACCATGAGAACCTTTGCCCCTTGAGGGATTTCAAAGCCGCGCCGCAATTTGAAAACACCGTCTTCGCGTTCAACAAAAACCGCCTTCGCCCGCAAATGCCTTGCCGTCTCATAGCCAGGAATAATCCCACCAATGGCAGGGGAAACGACGACGTCGATTTTGCCAAACTTCGCTTCTATTTTCCGCGCAAGTGCACTGCAAAGTTTTTCCGTGCGGACAGGATCCTGAAAAATAAACATTTTTTGCAAGAATATTGAGCTGCGTAGTCCCGAAGACAGGATAAAATGCCCCTCAAGAAGCGCTCCGGCGTCTCGAAATTCTCTCAAAACTTCTTCTTCGGTCATATCTGCTTTTTCCTGTTCTGGTCTTCGAACTATCCGTTCACGCGTTCAACTTTGGAAACCACTTTCTTAGCGCGGAGTTGGGAAATGATCGCGTTTAAGTGTTTGAGATCAAAGACCTCGACATCAATTACCATATCTCTGAAATCGGGAGAGCGACCCGAAATCGCGATGTTGTCGATATTTCCGCCGTGATCGCTAATTGTCGCTGCTATGGCCGCTAGGGTTCCGGGCTCATTGAGCACTGTGACGTTCAGCTGGGCGGGAAAGTAATCTTTTTTGTCATCCTCAATATCCCAGCGCACGTCAAGCCACCTGTCCGGCTGATCGTCAAATGCCATCAATGCCGGGGACTGGATGGGGTAAACCGTAATGCCCTCACCCGGGGTCATAATCCCGACAATACGGTCTCCCGGCACAGCGCCGCCATTTGGAGCGAACTGAACCGGAAGATCCGAGCCGTGGCCGCGGATAGGTATGGGAGCGGGCAAAGCATCTGGCGCGCCGGGCACTTTGAAAACTAGGCTGGCCGCGCGGCGTAGGCCGAACCAGCCACTTTCTGCCTTGTCCGCCATAGCTCCGGCTTTACGCTCATCTTTAAAATCTGGATATACGGCGCGCACGACATCGCCTGAAAACATTTCACCGCGGCCCACAGAAGCGAATAAGTCTTCGATGTTGGTTCTGGCTAGGCGCGGAAGTGCTCCTTTGAGCTTCTCAACACTGAATTTTTTCTCCGCACGTTCAAATGCGCGCTCGACTATCTGCTGACCCAGCCCGGAATACTGGGCGCGGACGGCCTCTCGTGTCGCCTTTCTTATGGCAGATCTGGCTTTGCCCGTTGCAACTAGACCCTCCCATGCGGCGGGCGGGACCTGCCCTTCTGTTCCGATGATCTGGACTTCATCTCCGTTGCGAAGCTCTGACAAAAGCGGAGACACACGCCCGTTTATTTTGGCACCTACAGCGGAATTGCCAAGTTTTGTATGAATTGCATAAGCAAAATCTATCGGGGTCGCGCCTTTGGGGAGCGCAATGAGCCGCCCCTTCGGCGTGAAGCAAAACACCTGATCGTGAAAAAGCTCGAGCTTGGTATGCTCTAGAAACTCGTCCGGATTATCCCCTGACGCGAGATTTTCAACGGTGCGGCGCAGCCATTGATAGGCCTGGCTTTCTTCACTCAGTTTAACGCTATCCGCAGCGCGGCCATCTTTATAAAGCGCGTGAGCAGCGATGCCGTATTGGGCGACATCATGCATATGGTGGGTTCTGATTTGCAATTCGACGCGCTGGCGGCCCGGCCCGACGACAGTTGTGTGAATCGAGCGATATTCATTCTGCTTTGGCGTTGACACATAATCCTTAAAACGGCCTGGAACCACCGGCCATGTCATGTGAACGACGCCTAATGCGCGATAGCAATCTTCCAATGTATCGATGAGCACCCGAAAGCCGTACACATCGGACAGCTGCTCGAACGCGATAGACTTGTTCTCCATCTTGCGCCAAACGGAATAGGGCTGTTTTTGCCTGCCTTTTACCGCAGCCTTGATGCCGCGCACACTAAACTGATCAACGAGCTCTTTTTCAATTCTCGTAATGATTTCGCCGTTTTTGGTTTTGAGCTCTTGCAACCGCGTTGTAATCATCATGTAGGCTTCAGGCATCAAATGCTTAAAAGCCAGATTTTCAAGCTCATCACGCATGCCTTGCATACCCATTCGCCCCGCAAGAGGCGCATAAATATCGAGGGTCTCTTCGGCGATGCGCTGGCGCTTGTCCTGCGGAACAAAATGCAGCGTCCGCATATTGTGCAGTCTGTCTGCCAGTTTAACCAATAAAACGCGAATGTCGTCAGCTAT
>JANXSV010000344.1 GCA_025356505.1 Methylovirgula sp. | reverse complement strand
CGATCTTACGTTCCTCTGGGCTTGGCCCGGGCTGTGGCTTGCGCCTCTGCCGGATTTTCCGGCCAAACGTGACGCGGATAGCGACCCTTCATTTCAGACTTTACAGCAGCCCACGATCCCTTCCAAAACCCCGGCAAATCGCGCGTAACCTGTATGGGCCGGTGCGCCGGCGACAGCAGGTGCACCGTCAATGCAATACGCCCGCCCGCAACGGTTGGATGCTTGTCGAGGCCGAAGAGTTCCTGAACGCGAATGGCGAGTGCAGGCCCGCCCTCTGCATCGTAGTCCAGCGCAATCGAAGACCCTGTCGGCGCTGAAAAATGTGTCGGTGCATCTCGCTCCAGCTTTTTTTGCATGTCCCAAGGCAGGCGCGCCTGCAAAGCCTCTTGAACTTCAGCGGGGGAAATCTGCGCAAGCGTGGTCTTGCCGATGATATGCGGGCTGAGCCAGTCGGCAATTTCCGCCAACAGCGCCTTGCCGGAGAGGTCGGGCCACGCTGCATCAGGCTCGGCGGCGCGCAAGAAATTAACGCGGTCGCAAAACTGCTGCGCGGCTTTCGAGAGTGGCAGCGCATGAAGGCCTGATTTTGCGACTCCTTCGCAGAGCAGGCGGGCGGAGGCCTCGGTTGCAGGCACGCTCAGGGTCTGCTCATTCAGGACAATTGCGCCGAGGCGCGACACGCGGCGGGCGCGCAGCGCTTTGGCAGCGGCGTCAAAACTGACCTCGTCGCGAGTGACGGGCGGCGTGAGCGCAATGATTTCTTCCAGCGTGATCGGCGCGGCCAGCATGATGCGCGCTGAACTCGCCTTGCCGATGATTTCACCAATGGCGAGAAATGGATATCCCGCCAAGGCATCCGCCGCCTCGACATATCCGGCGCGGCCATTGGCCATCAGAAATTCGCCCCGTTTGCCGCGCGCTTTGGCGATGCGCCCGGGAAAGGCGATGGCTAAAATTGCCCCAGGCTCCATGTCCGTGGCTTTGGCCCTGTGCGACCCGGCCGAAGCCTGCCGCGCCCAGTTTTTGCAAAGTTTGCGCGCATCCTCTGCTTTGGGCGAGCGTTCCTTGCCAAAGCGCTCCAGCCGAATGGTGAGGTCAACAGATTCTCCGCCCAGGCCCTTTTCGGTGACTAACGCTGCGATCTCGCTTGCCATCCGAGCGCTGCCCATAGCCGCCGCGCGTAACACCATCACCCCGAGGCGCGGCGGCAGAGGCAGGGCACGCAGCCGGTGTCCGAGCGAGGTGATCCGCCCGCCGTCGTCAAGGGCACCCAACGAGAGCAGCAGCGCTTTGGCTTCGGTTTGCGCGGGCTTTGGTGGCGGATCGAGCCACAGTAAACTTTCCGGCGCGGTGACGCCCCAACTCGCCAGATCAAGCAGTAAACCCGAGAGGTCGGCGCTGAGAATTTCGGGCGTGTTATAGGCATCAAGCGCGCCTGTGCCAGCCTCGTTCCAGAGCCGGTAACATACGCCGGGCTCCGTGCGTCCGGCGCGACCGCGGCGCTGGTCGGCGGATGCGCGTGAAACGCGCCGCGTTTCCAGCCGCGTTAGGCCGAGGTCAGGCTCGTAGCGTGGAACACGGGCAAAACCGCTGTCCACAACGACGCGGACACCTTCAATGGTGAGCGAAGTTTCGGCAATCGAGGTAGCTATCACCACCTTCCGCTTGCCTTTTTGCGGCGCAGACACGGCGCGGCTTTGCGTGGCGCGATCCAGCGCGCCATAGAGCGGCACGATATCTGTGTCCGAACCATGGATGCGTTGCGTGAGATAGGCCGCAAGACGGTTGATTTCGCCCTGCCCGGGCAAAAACACCAGAATGGAACCCGTTTGTTCGGCAAGCGCCGTGAGGACCGCACGGCCGATCTGCTCTTCCAGGCGAATCTGCGGGTCATAGCCAAGATAATATGTCTCGACCGGATATGCACGCCCCTGCGATTGCAGCACCGGGGCATCGGTCAGTAAGGCCGACACGCGCGCACCATCCAGCGTAGCGGACATGACCAGAATTCGCAGATTTTCGCGCAAGCCCGCCTGCGCATCCAACGCCAGCGCCAAGCCCAGATCGGCATCGAGCGAACGCTCGTGAAATTCATCGAACAGCACCGCCGACACGCCTTCAAGCGCGGGATCGTCCAGAATCATCCGGGTGAATACGCCTTCCGTGATGACTTCGATGCGCGTCGCGGGCGACACAACCGACTCCATGCGCACCCGCAGACCAATTCTCTGGCCGAGCGCCTCGCCACAAGTGGAGGCCATTCGCTCCGCTGCAGCGCGCGCGGCCAGACGGCGCGGCTCAAGCACGAGAATCTTGCCCTGCTTCAGCCAGGGCGCATCGAGCAGCGCCAGCGGAACCCGCGTGGTTTTGCCTGCCCCCGGCGGCGCCACAAGCACCGCGCGCGTGTGACGTTGCAGGGCTTGGAGCAAGTCCGGAAGCACATCATCGATCGGCAGCGAGGTGGCGAAGGTCATGGCGGCGAAGGTCATGGTTTTGTATTGCCCAAAGCCTGTCGGCAATCAAGCCAAGGGTTCTTACGGGCTATGCGAAGGGTTCTCGCTGGCTGAGGTCAGGCCAGTCGCGCACCCGGTGCCATATGAGATGCAATCTGCTTGCTGCAGTGCAAGATTGACAAAACCAGGCACCCAACAAACTATGGAACGTTCCAAGCCGGTTCGATCAAGCCAGTCAA
>JANXSV010000306.1 GCA_025356505.1 Methylovirgula sp. | reverse complement strand
GCCCGGCACTCCGGGCGCGGTGGAAGATCCCCGCCATGCGCATCCAGTCCGGGAAAGCAGAAGCCCATCGGAATAATTGAAATCAAATCAAGATCGTAAAATTGCTCGCGGCTCAGCCCGAGCCAAAAGCGCAGCCTGTCTCCGGACGGATCAGTAAAAGGCACACCGCTTGCGTGAACGCGGGTGCCAGGCGCCTGCCCCGCCAGAATGATTGACGCACGCAGTGACGCGCGGAACACAGGTTTTGGCTCGTGTGGAAGTGGTTTGCCGTACGGATTTTCTATACATATGCGGCAATTTTTAATGTGCCGCGCCAGATCGTCGAAGTCCGGGTCTGACGCGGAGCGTGTCACGCCATAGCACTCGGGCGTGATTTCATCCGCTCATACCAAGCGACAAGCTGAGTTAGTCCGGGCGGGATAGAAAGCTTTGCGGGCTTCATAAAATCCAGAGCTACAAGCGCAGTTATATCTGCGACGCTGAAGTGATCTCCGCAAATAAACTGTTTGCTGCCGAGCGAGGCGTCAATCCACGTCAAAGCTTCCATCACCTTTGGCTTGTTTGCTTCAGCAAAATCAGCAATTTGCGGCACCTCCATATGCGCCATCGCGGGGTGGCCGTGGCGGAAAACATTAGCGATCGGCAAAAATAGCGCCAATTCCAAGCGACGCTGCCACATTTCAACATTTGCCTTGCCAAGGGCACCTTCCCCGAACAGGGGAGGCTCAGGGTGAAGCTCCTCAAAATAGCGGCAGATAGCAATAGTTTCCGAAAGAAAACTGCCATCGTCCAGTTGCAACACAGGTATCCGCTGAAGCGGATTCATGGCGCTGAACTGCGCGGACTTTTGCTCCAATGCGTTGATATCAATCGGGCTCAATGGAACTGTGAGGCCCTTTTCCGCCAGATAAATGCGTACCCGGCGCGCGTTTGGTGCGCGTCCGCCATCAAATAACAACATGCCTAGCGTCCTCCCAATGTTTGTTATGCCTTATCATATCCAAGCTCTGTAGCCTTGAAAAACCAATGAGCGACATTTTATCCCAAAGTATGAGGTATTTCCATGCTTTAGAGGCAAATTCTCAAGTCCTGAATCAAAGACCGAGTCCGGCGGGACCGGCACGGCCTTGGACGACAACAGGATATGCTGACCGCAACTTAATAATATGCAAGTTTCAGAGTTAATCTGTGGATAGCTGCCAGCGTTAAGCGCCTCATTAATATTTGTCTGCCAGTGTGACGGATGCCGGCGTTAACCAGTTGCGTGAGTGAGATGAATCCAGTTACAGCGGAAATGATAGAACGTGGTCGTGGAACGGACCCGAAAGTAATTGCTGAACGTCGTAAAATGCAGCTCCATATCCACGTAACGCGGGACAAGCTCGCGTCTAACGTGGGAGAAAGCGCCTCCCAAGATATTGAAATGCTGAAGCTCTTTGCAAAGAGCCGCATGGATGTTGTTCCCGGCATCGCGCTTCTCGCTTTTGCTGTTGCCGGAATTGTAATGCTGTGGCTACCGCTGCAATCGCTACTCTACTGGTTTGTCTTTCAAATCATTGCGCTTGCACTTTCCTATGCTTTCTCGCTCGCCTATGCCAAAGACCGGGAAAATTTTGCCACCATTGGCAGCTGGCGGAACAAGTTCTTGCTCGCTGAGTGCATTCAGGGGGTTGCTTGGGCGCTGCTTGTAACCCAGCTTTTGATCATTGATACGCCTGCGACAAATGCCTTTGCCCTCATGTTGATGACATCCGTTGCAGCAATGAGCGGCATGACATCGTCCGCTATGCCCATGTCGGTTTTTGCCGGTCTCATGCCGCCGATTATTGCAGTCATAGCTCTCATGCCCCGAGGGACAGGTTATGGCGGATTGGTTCAACCGGCCATGGCTGTGCTGGCTCTGGGCTATTTTGTATTTGTTTCGCATCGGTTACAGGCCACCACGCACAACAGTGTCGCATTCCGCGCTGAAAAAGATGCGCTGATTGCCGAACTTGAGCAGGCCAAGGCGAATTCGGACGAGGCGCGGCGGCGTTCAGAAGAGTCCAATTTGGCAAAATCACGTTTTTTGGCAACCATGAGCCATGAACTGCGTACACCACTCAATGCCATTCTGGGTTTTTCGGAAGTTATGAAAAGTGAGCTTTTCGGCGCGCATGTTGTGCCCGCCTACAAAGAATATGCCTCGGATGTTCACTCTTCCGGCCAGCATCTGCTCATGTTGATCAATGAAATTCTTGACCTGTCGCGTGTCGAAGCCGGACGTTATGATTTGAAGGAAGAGGCGGTATCGCTGCCAAATGCCGTCGATGATTGCCGACATCTGTTGACTCTGCGTGCAAAAAACAAATCGCTCTCCGTCATAACCCACATGGAAGAAACTCTGCCGCGTATCTGGGCCGACGAACGCGCTGTTCGGCAGGTGACACTCAACTTGCTGTCCAATGCGATCAAATTCACACCAACAGGCGGTCAGATCACCATCAAAGTGGGCTGGACAGCCGCAGGTGGTCAATATCTTTCAATCAAGGACACTGGCCCAGGCATCCCGGAGAACGAAATTCCCGTGGTCATGTCTTCGTTTGGCCGTGGTTCGCTGGCGCATAAAACGGCAGAAGAAGGCACTGGCCTCGGGCTTCCTATCGTCAAAGGCCTGGTGGAGTTGCATGGCGGAACCTTCCTGCTCAAATCCAAGCTGCGGGAAGGAACAGAGGTTTTGGTATTGTTTCCGCCTGAGCGCGTGATGAACGCCCTGCCCCAGATTGAAGAAGACAAGCCAGCCGCAAAGCGCCGCTTCGGAACCTAAGGCACCAAGCGCCCGCCTAAGGCGCTTCAACAAGCTTCCCGGCAAACACAGGCGCGCCGGACGGTTTTCCATCAGGTGACCCGCCTGCAGGTTCCTCCGTTATGGCGTAGAGGCCGGCCTGCACAATGTCTGAACTATATTGTTTCAACTGCGGCGCAGTGGTGAAACCGGCATTCTGGACCACGCCAAGCGACTTTGGAGCGCCAATCTTGTCATTGATGATCCAAAGCTCATAGCTCTTACCCTGCGGCGCAGTTGCTGAGACAGGGCGTATGCTCAACGCACGGGATTCGACATTCACGGAAACAACGAAAGCCGGCGAGTTTGCATCTTTCTGCAACACAGCCACGAAATTCTTTGGGCTGCTGAGGCTAGCATATTGCTGAACGCCCACGCCGACAAACATGGATGCAGCCAGAGCACCGGCCGTCAAAGCAGCAGCGCGCCAGCGCGCCATCTGACGCCTCAGGGCCGCAAAATTATCGTTGGCAGGCTCATTTGATGCTGTGACACCCACAGGTGATCCAGGGACTTTGGCGAAACTTGCCGCCGCGACCGCATTAGGCAAATGAATAGCGGCTTCGATTTTTGCAAATAAATCCGCTGGCGGGGCAATTTCGGGAGCTGCTAGAACCCAGGGTGCGAAATTTTGTTCCCACCACATGATCAGTTCCTCAAGCACCGGCTCAGCAAGGCGGCGCAACTTAACCTGAGCGCGCTCCAGCTCATTCAACGTGCCAAGAACGAATTCGGCAGCGAGGGCTTCATCGGGTGAGAGATCGGTTGAAAACTGGGTCATGGCGTTAAACAAGTTCTGAGTTGAGCGAGGCTGCGGTGCAACCACGTTTTGATCGTCGCCACAGGTTTGGCGAATTTTTGGGACAGAGCTTCCCGGGAGAGGCCGCGATAATAAGCAAGTAAAATCATCTGCTTTTTCTCCTCTTCCAAAGTGTTCAAGCAGCGCATCAGTGCCGCGAGGTCCTGTCCATGTTCGAGTCCGGCGAGAGGATTGATTTCCTCCGCGGCAAATTCTTGGGTCTCCTGAAGTTCATCCAAGGAGACTGCGGATTTCTTCCGCAGCTCATCGAGGCAACGGTTCCGCGCTATGGTCGCTATCCAAGTAATGGGAGAGGCCCGACCGCTGTCGAAATCCGAGGCCCTTGCCCAAATCTTTACATAGACTTCCTGAACAATTTCCTCGGCTAAATCGCGTCTTTTCAAAAGAGAGAGGCATACGCCAAACAATTTGGAACTGGTGGCGGAATAAAAAGCGGCGAAGGACTGACGATCACCCTGGGCAATCTCGCCCAGTAGCCGTGACAAATCCTCCGCCGTTTTAGCCATTTTTCAAATATCCGCGTTAACTGCAACTAAACTAGTTGCAGTCACGCGTGACGGCAAGCCTTAGCTTGCTGGCAACAAGACTTTGTTGATGACATGTGCGACGCCGTTTGACTGCATGACGTCAGCCTGGGTCACGGTTACAACGCCGCCCTTTTCGTCGGTCAATGTTACCTTCTTACCGCGCAGCTTGGCAATCAATGTGCCGCCCTGAACTGTCTTGATGGAGGCCTGTCCGCCGCCGTCCTTGATCATCCCGACCAGATCAGCTGCTGTCACCTTGCCTGGAACAACGTGGTAGGTCAAAATCGCAACCAGTGTTGCCTTGTTTTCTGGCTTCAGGAGGGTTTCAACGGTGCCCTTTGGAAGCTTGGCAAATGCGTTGTTGTCTGGCGCGAACACTGTGAATGGACCAGGGCCCATCAATGTATCAACGAGGCCTGCTGCCTTAACAGCGGCAACCAGTGTGGTGAGGTTCTTGGCCTTGCTGGCGTTTTCAACGACATTCTTTGATGGCAACATCGGTGCGCCGCCAACCATTACGCTCATTTCAGCGTAGGCAGCTGGGACAAAGCTCAGAGAGCCGATGAAAGATGCACCAATGGCGAGGGCAAGGGTCTTTGCGATAACTGTGTTTTTCATGATTGCTTCTCCGCTGTTTCCCCGCTGTTGATTTGCGGGTTCGAGGGAGATACGGCAGGAAAAAACAAAGGTTTCAAAAGGCTGGAGAAAAACATGCCGCCGCCGGTGCGGAGCCTGCGGGCGAAGCTATTTGGCCGTTTCGACACCGGCTTCGGCGAACGTCGCCATGCCTATGTGGCAGGCAAGTGCGCCACGAATAAGGCCGATGGCCATTGCGCCGCCGCTCCCCTCCCCCAGCCGCATACCCAGGTCCAGCAAGGGCGCTTTGCCAAGTCGCTTGAGCACTTCGCGGTGGGCATTTTCGGCTGACACATGTCCAGCAACACAATGATCGAGGGTGGCAGGATCAAGAGCGTGCAAAATGGCAGCCGCCGCACATACGACAAACCCATCCAGCACCACGGGCACCCGTTGCAGACGCGCGGCCATGATGCCGCCTGCCATGGCTGCAATTTCGCGTCCGCCAAGCCGCCGCAAAACTTCGAGCGGATCCTTCAAATGGTCTTTGTGTAGCGCAACCGCCCGGCGGACGGCATCGGCCTTGCGCGCCAAGCCCGCATCGTCGACACCAGTGCCCCGGCCCACCCAGTCTTCCGGCGCGCCGCCGTAAAGCGCATGAAATATGGCGGCGGCAACTGTGGTATTGCCGATGCCCATTTCACCAAGGCAGAGCAAATCAACACCGCCAGCCAGAGCTTCCATACCAAAGGCCATTGTCGCGGCGCAGGATTTTTCGTCCATGGCAGCTTCTTGGGTGATGTCAGCGGTTGGCAAATCTAGCGCCAGATCGAAAACCTTCAAACCGATGTCGTAAGTGGCACAAATCTGGTTGATTGCCGCGCCGCCCGCGCGAAAATTTGCCATCATTCCGGCGGTCACCGATTGCGGATACGGCGAAATGCCCTG
>JANXSV010000278.1 GCA_025356505.1 Methylovirgula sp. | reverse complement strand
ACTACAGTTGCGGCGCTTGGCGGCGGGGCAGGCATTGATCCGGCAACAGGCAAAGTCACCGGGCCGAGCTACGTTATCGGCGCGAGCACCTATAGCGATGTCGGCAGCGCGCTTGGTTCTCTGGACAAGGCCGTGAACGGCGGCGGCGGGATAAAATATTTCCACACAAATTCCAGCTTGGGCGACTCTACGCCTACCGGAACGGATAGCGTTGCCATCGGGCCTGTGGCAGCCGCTCTGGCAAGCAATGGTGTGGCGATTGGAAATGGCGCAACTGCAACCAACGCCAATGATGTGGCACTGGGCGCAGGTTCGGTGACGGCTGCGGCCAACACCGGGGCTTTTGATCTAACCGGCCGTTCGGCAGCAGCAACCAAGGCGGCTGCGACTGTCTCGGTGGGTGTGGCAGGCGCGGAGCGGCAAGTGCAAAATGTCGCTGCGGGTGTGCTTTCCGCAACCTCCACTGACGCGGTTAACGGGTCGCAGCTGTTTAGTGTGGCAAGTGCGGTCAACAATACTGCAAGTTCAGTAGCGGCAGCGATGGGTGGTGGCATGGTCATCAATGCGGATGGCACAACAAAAACCGCGCCAAGTTATTCAGTTGGCGGCACAACAGTGAACTCGGTTGGTGCTGCGGTGGCGGCCTTGCAGAGCCAGTCTCCGGTGCAATATTCGAGTACAGCTGCGCCAACAACGGCAAATGGTCTGACCCCGAGTCAGGATATGACCTTGGTGGGCAAAGCGGCCGGGGCGGTGAGCCTGCATAATGTGGCGGCGGGTGCGCTGAGCGCCACAAGCACGGATGCCGTGAATGGCAGCGAGCTGAACGCCACCAACACGCAGCTTGCCTCGCTGGGTCATGCGGCGGTGCAATACACGAGCGACGGATCGGGTAACACTCAGAGTACGATCAACCTTGCCAGCGATGCCGGCGGGCCGGTGATCATCCACAATCTGGCGGCGGGCGTTGCCAATACAGATGCGGCCAATGTCGGCCAAGTCAATGCGGTGGCTAAGGTGGCTAGCAACTCGGTCCAATATGATGCCGGGGCAGGTGGCACTAAATCAAACACGATTACACTCAGCGGCGGAACTTCAGCGCCGGTGGTGCTGCAAAATGTGGGTTCCGGCGTGAACCCGACAGATGCGGTCAACTACAGCCAGCTTTCTGCAACCAACACCAATGTCAGCAATCTGGCCACCTATACCCAGAACGCGGTCAACAAGTTGCAGACGCAGATTACAACCAACGCCAAGGCTGCAAATGCAGGTACGGCGAATGCGCTGGCGGCAGCGGGTCTTCGCTATGGCGATCGCCCCGGAAAGACTTCGGTTGCCGGTGCCATGGGTGTTTATCATAGCCAGGTGGGGATAGCGCTCGGCTTTGGGCACACGTCTGAAAATGACAAGTGGCGGTTCAACGGCGCTGTGACCTTCACGCCGACAATGACCAAGCCGGACTTTGGCGTGGTGGTTGGTGCGTCCTATGTGTTTGATTAAGGTGGGGCTTTAGGGAAATCGAAGCAAAGAAGGGGGGGGCATCCTCCCTTCTTTGTTGGCTATTTCAGCGTAGAGGCAACGGCCTGGGCAAAACCAAAGCCCGATGCCGCGCCTTCAACGGCCGTCAGGCGTTCCGGCGCTGCAATCACCGGTGTGAGCAAGCTTAAGGATTTTACGCGGGTGAGGCGAAGGTGAAGGCTCGCGCCTTGATTAAGGGCGCTGATTTCTCCTGGAAGAATAGCCCAGATGGCTGCACAGCCCTTGGCGTCACAGCTGATAAGATCGAGGCGGTGTTCGGGCAGGTGCTGTGCAGGTTTGGCTTTTGTTGCGGCTTGCGGCGGTGTTTCGACCCAGAGTTGTAGGCCTTTGCCAATATAGGCACCAAGCGCCGTGCGGATCAAAGCTGCCGGTTGACCATTATCTCCGGTGGAGACGGTAATTTCCGCGATAGACCGATCTTCCGCATCCCGCAGCGCTGTTTTCAGGCTGCAGAAGCGCTGGTGTAAACGCCGGATTTCATCGCAGACAACGGTCCAACTGCCGTAGACGGAGGAGGCGCGGGTGACTTCGCCGTCGCGGTACAGGGAATAGTCCACTGCGGCGCTGCTCAAAGGCGTCTCTTCCGCACAGGCTGCAGGCGCAGTAAACGCCAAAATCGCCGCGCAAAAAGCCGACGTAACGCCGGGGAAACGATAGGGCGGGGGCTGAAACATCTGCGCTCCAAATAGGTTGCGTTGAATAAATAAAACACCCTATAGTTGTATTAAGGCGATTCGTTACGTTTGGGAATCCCTAATCAGAAAGGCCAGAGCTGGCCGCCCTCAGGAGATAACATCATGAACAGCGCAAACAGAATTCCTCAAGCTGCCTCTTTCCCGATGCTAGCGAGAGCCACTCTCGTGGCGGGAATGGGTGCCGTCATGGTTACGGTGCTGGCCAACTTTGCCGGTGCGACGGCGCAGACGGCTCCGGCCAAACCTGTGCTCAAGCCAGCCAGTACTGCGCCCAAAACCGTTGCCGCAGCAGAGCCGCAAGTGGCCATTGTCGAATCGCAGCCTGTTATTCATGCAAAATCAGCGGCAGTGACAACCTGCCTGACTGCTGTTTCTGAATTGGCGCGCATGAACCTTGATGCGCCCTATGTTGCGCTCTCAACCTGGAACAAGTCTGCGGCGAATGACCACCTGTTTGAATCCATTGTCGGATTGAAATATGACAATCAGGTGGCTCCACGGGCCATTTCAGTGCTTACAGCATCGCCAACGCCTGCCAAAAACTGCGATGGCGGCTCTGTTCAGGTCCAACCGTCGAACCTGAGCTGCGAGGCGATTGCGAAAAACCTTACCAATGCCAGTATGAAAACCACAGACTTGAATGGCGTGACGATGGTCGGTGGTGAGGGCCCGATGCGCTATGCCTTGCTGCCAACAGCCGGAAACGGTTGTGCCGTGGTTGGTATTGGCACTTATTTTGCCAAATAGCGGCCGCCGGGGCGCAGCGCGCAGCTAATCTTCGATCAGGCAAAACCTGTCGACATCCACCATGCCCTTGTCGGTGATTTTCAAATGCGGAATCACCGGCAGGGGCAGAAACGCCATTTGTAGAAATGGCTCCGGCAGGATGATCCCAAGCGATTTGGCAGCCG
>JANXSV010000198.1 GCA_025356505.1 Methylovirgula sp. | reverse complement strand
ACATTGAGGCCGATGCCGCCAAGCCCGAACACGACAACGCGCGCGCCAACTTCAACGCCCGCCGTCCAGATCACCGCGCCAACTCCGGTGGTCACGCCGCAGCCAATATAGCAAACCTTGTCAAAAGGCGCATCGGGGCGGATTTTCGCCACGGCGATTTCTGGCACGACGATATGGTTGGAGAAGGTGGATGTACCCATATAATGAGCGAGCTTTTTGCCTTCAAACGAGAACCGGCTGGTGCCGTCCGGCATCTGGCCGCGACCTTGGGTGATGCGAATTTTTTGGCACAGATTGGTCTTGCGCGACAGGCAATAGTCACATTCGCGGCATTCCGGCGTGTAAAGCGGGATAACATGGTCACCGCGCTTTACTGATGTGACGCCCGCGCCAACATCAAGCACCACGCCTGCGCCTTCATGGCCCAGAATGCTCGGGAAAATGCCTTCCGCGTCGGCTCCCGAAAGCGTGTAAGCGTCAGTGTGACAAATGCCGGTGGCTTTGACCTCAATGAGAACTTCACCCGCGCGCGGACCCTCCAGATCAACTTCAACAATTTGCAGAGGTTGCCCGGCGGCAAAAGCGACGGCGGCACGAGTTTTCATAAGGTTGTTCCTCAAAAAATATTGATTTGCCCAGTCTAGCGCAGCAGACTGCGAGCGCGCATCATCTAATGTTCGAACTGGGCGGTTCATGTCAAAAATTATCACTCTCAATGCGCATGGCTTCGAGGCGGAAGTCTGGACGCGCGGCGCACATGTCGTCCGGTTGGTGCATAAAGCGGGCAGAAGTGAAACGCCGTTGCTGTTTTCGCCCCCCTCTCGCGCGCCGGGCGACAGCCCGCGCTGGTTCGGATCCTGGCCGATGTTGCCGCTGTGCAATCGGGCGTTCGGGGCGAAACTCGACACTGGAGTTGAAGTTTTTGACCTGCCGCCGAACGATCCCGCTGGTTTTAACATTCACGGCTTTGGCTGGCAGAACGATTGGGAGGTGACCTTCCACAGCGAAAACCGGCTGGTTTTGCAGCACGTTGCCAGTTCCATCGGGCCCTATTCTTACAGGGCGCAAATGGCATTCACTCTTGATCAGGGCGGCGTCACTTTCGATCTTATTCTGATACATTTGGGCGAAAAACCAATGCCTTATGGCATGGGCTTCCATCCGTGGTTTCCAGCAAATGCTGAGACGCGACTGCACTTTAATGCGAGCAGGGAACTTTACGTTGATGCCGGATTTCATCCTAAATCTTCCGGCCCGATCCATGCCGATCATAATTTCACGTCTGCGCGGCAGGTGCGGTTGCAAAAAGGCGGAAAA
Organism: Methylovirgula sp.; assembly: GCA_025356505.1. Lineage (GTDB taxonomy): Bacteria > Pseudomonadota > Alphaproteobacteria > Rhizobiales > Beijerinckiaceae > JANXSV01. Next base: position 4,051 of record JANXSV010000198.1, on the reverse strand, counting down.
GATACAGAAACCGCGGCAAATTATCTAGACTGGGATGGTTTTGCGCAAATCGACTGGCCCGATATTGGTAAATCGCTGGAGCTGCGCGCCAGTCCGAACCTGCGCTATCCCTTGGTCTGGTCACCGATCGGGGCGGAATTCGTCTGCTTCGAGCCGCAGTCACACGCGGTTGGCGCCCAAACGGAAGGGCTGGTGCGGGCGCTTGCGCCTTTGCAAATGCTCGCCAAAGGACAGGTGCTTCAGGGCTCCATTCATTTCGCGCTGAAAGACCTGGCACCATGAGCCCCCTCGAAATCGTCCTTGACGCGATTGATGCCCGCAACGCGCGCGATCCGGCGCTGATAGAGGGCAAGCCTGCCGAATGGCTTTACGGCCGCCGTATGAGCGAAATGCTGGAGCGTTTCAAGTCTGAGTCGGGCCTCGAACTCAAAATTGCAGTGAGAGGGCAGCATATCGAGCGCTGGTTGATGCCGCGTTCGGACCATCCTGAGGGGAAGGTCGGTTATCTGCGCTGGCGGAGCGATCAAAAAGACAAACACGCGGCAAAGGTTCAAGCTTTGATGGCGCAGGCCGGTTTTGCGCCGGAAGAACAGGCGCGCACTGGCGCTCTGATCCGCAAAGAAAAGTTCAAAACCGACACGGAAGCGCAAACGCTGGAAGATGTTGCGTGTCTTGTGTTTTTACAGCACTACGCCGCCGACTTCATTGCCAAGCACCCCGATGACAAGGTGGACGACATCATCCGGAAAACCTGGAAAAAAATGTCGGAAGGCGGGCAAGGCGCGGCATTGAAACTTGCGTTGAACCCTGATGTTTTGACGGCGGTGAAGCGCGCCCTATTTGCGTGACGTGGCCAATGGCCGCCTTCATCTTAAGCCCCTACAACCAGCCCGAATTGCTGGCAGGGACAACCAAGGTGGCAGCACTGAACAGCGCGGTTTGATGCGCCGCTTGGTCGCTTGGTCTATCCGGCAAGCCCTGGCAGGGGCCGTGGAAAAGGTCGCAAATAGCCGTCCACCCGCTGTCATGCGAATCCGAGCTGTTGAGCGTGTCCACATTTGCGGCGAGGCCAGCGCCGGTGATGAGCGCGGCGGCCTCCGGCATGTAGGCCTGCCCGAGCCCACCGGTTTTCGGGGCAAAGGCCAGATAGCTCCCGTCCTTTTGCTCAAAGGAGTCGAGGAACAACTGACCTGCTGCATCGTAGTAGCAAAGTTCTTTAAGGCCGTTTTGTTGCAGATTGACCGAGACATCCGCGTAAAGGCTTCCGTCAGCTTTGGTCAGAACCATGGATGTCAGCCGCCAGCTGGCATCAAAAACCATGACGGACTGCGTGCAAGCCTGATCTAGGATATCATGATTGGTCTGGACATGGTGCCCGTCAGCGAAGTCCGCTTGCGTGAAAATCAGCTGTCCGCTCGGCGAATATTGGTAGGTGTCGCTCTCAAGCAACGCGCCTGTCGTGCCGAACAAGCTTTGTGCGGTGAGTTGCCAGTCGGCAGTGAATGTCTGAACGCTCGACGTGTAAGTCCGGCCCACAACTCCGAAGGTTGAAAGTTCATGGTGCTTGTCAAGGAAGAGCTTATCGATGGACGCGACCACGCCGCTTGCGTTTGTCACCGTCGTGATCACTGTGCCCTGTGCGTCCTTCATAAAATCGAGAGTTTCCAGCACCGCGCCGGACAAAGTGAAGTGCACCTGCCGCGTTAGGTTCCAGCCGCTGTCAAATTCATTCTGCTGGCTGGCATAGGGCGATCCGTCTTGTGCTTTCGATATCTGCGCATGAGTTCCATCCGCGCGGTCAATCTGTTCGAGGAATTTTGCGCCCGTTCCATCAAAATACAGGACATCGACATCGCCATTCCCGGCATATGTGTAAACCTGTGACCCGTAGAGTGTCCCGTTGCTGTTGAACAAAACCAACTTGCTGATGCGCCAGCTTGCGTCGAGGGACACCTCCTGGGTTACGTAAGGTTTTCCGGTGATGTTATATGTGGTCTGTATATCTGTTCCATCCGGCTTTTTAACTTCTTTGGAAACCCGCGCCCCCGAACCGTCTGTGTGGGTTGTGGTGATAGAGCCATCGATTTCGTAGCTTCGCGCCATTACATCGAGAATGGCACCGTCCACTTTGAACTGGGTCTGCGCCGTTATGCGCCACTGAGCATCAAAAAAGCTGTCGGTGCTGCTGTAGGCAGCTCCTGAGATCAGAAAGCTTTTCTGCTCATGTCGACCATCCGTGAAATCCAACTGCTCGAAGCTCAACTGTCCATTGGCGTCGTAAGATTTCCGGTCAGTTGTGCCATTGGCCAGAACGGTGACGATAGTTTGGGAATTCGGCATTTCGAAGTTGTTCCGCAAGGCGCTATTGCAGAAAATATCTTGCCTGCGGATGCTAAACAAAATGCCAAAACTTTAGGTAAACCCATCCTTAAGCTGACCTACAAAAACTCTAACAGTAACAGTTATTTAATCTATTGGCGGCGAAACGCTCCAATAACCGGATACCGTGGTTGAAAAGCAGTTTATTTTTGCTTTGTTAACCATACCGACTTCCTTTTGGTTAAGTGCGTTTTTATTCCGCGCTGCAATAGGATTTCGTTAGGGCATCACGCAGATGCTGATCTCTTAACAGGTTCCAATTCCTTGTGGGATTTCGCGTGAAGAAGCATATCGTAACATCAGTATGGGCAGCGATAGCAGCGGTATTTTTACTGCTGATCGTAGAACCCATCAGCATCCAGGCCCAATTCGTAGTTGGGTCGTTCGTCATCCTATCGATGATCCTGATCAAGAGCTTTGATCTTCGCGGCTACTGGAGACATGTTTTCCTGGCGCTCGGTACGGCAGTCGTCTTGCGATATTTTTATTGGCGCACAACCAGTACACTCCCGCCCAGCGATGACTTGTTCAATTTCATTCCCGGTGTCTTGCTCTGGCTCGCGGAAGTCTACAGCGCCATAATGTTGGCGATCTCGTTGTTCGTAGTCTCCGATCCGGTGACCCGCCCGCGCGCCGTTCAGCTCGACGAAGACGATATGCCCACCATCGACGTTCTGGTGCCGAGCTACAACGAAGAGACCGAGATGTTGGCGCTGACCTTGGCGGCGGCCAAACAGATGATCTATCCGGCCCACAAACTTAATGTTCATTTGTGCGACGATGGCGGCACGGATCAAAAATGCCAGCAGAAGGACCCGGTTAAGGCGCAGGCTGCAAAGGATCGCCGCGCCGACTTGCAGGCGCTTTGCATTGATCTGGGGTGTCATTATCACACCCGCGCCAAGAATGAGCATGCCAAGGCCGGCAATATGAATAGCGCCATTCAAACCACGACAGGGCAGTTGATCGTGGTTTTTGACGCTGACCATGTGCCTGTGAAGGAATTTTTGCAGGAGACAGTGGGCTATTTCTCCACCGACCCACGCCTGTTTCTGGTCCAGTCGCCGCACTTTTTTGCCAATCCGGACCCGCTGGAAAAAAACCTGCAAACCTTCAAAGTCATGCCGTCTGAAAACGAAATGTTTTACGGCATCATTCAAAAGGGCTTGGACAAATGGAACGCGGCGTTTTTTTGCGGCTCTGCGGCGGTACTTAGGCGCGAGGCCTTGGACGAGGTGGGCGGCTTCTCCGGTATTTCCATCACCGAGGATTGTGAAACGGCGCTGGACCTGCATTCGCGCGGCTGGAATTCGCTCTATGTCGACAAGCCGATGATCTCCGGTCTGCAACCGGATACGCTTGCCTCCTTTATTGGCCAGCGCTCGCGCTGGTGCCGCGGTATGTTCCAGATTTTTCTGCTAAAGAACCCCGCCTTCAAGAAAGGTCTCAGCATACCGCAGAAAATCTCCTACCTGTCGAATATGACCTATTGGTTCTTCCCTATTTCGCGCCTGCCGTTCCTGATATCGCCGTTGCTGTATATCTGGTTCTCCATGCAGATTTATGTTGCGAACTCGAACGAATTTTTCGCCTACACCACGATTTATATGGTGGTGAACATGATGATGCAGAACTACCTCTACGGCACAGTGCGCTGGCCCTGGGTTTCCGA
>JANXSV010000191.1 GCA_025356505.1 Methylovirgula sp. | reverse complement strand
GTTTTAAGATTTGCGCGTGTTGCCAGTGGCGCATTTTACTGTTGCATTTAGGCGTGGGTTGCGGCATGAAACGGCTGCCTTAAGGGCGTGTAGGGGTGTAGCTCAATTGGCTAGAGTGTCGGTCTCCAAAACCGAAGGTTCAGAGTTCGAGTCTCTGCTCCCCTGCCATCATTTTCAAACGTGACATCGCTAGGCGTAATCGACATTTGGTTGCATTGCAGCGGGCAGCTGTTGATTTCTTGCCGCAACTTTCCGCTTTGCAAATCTTGAAAGCTGGTTTAAGACACCTCATATAAGGCGCGCAACCAGTTCGGTTCCGCGCCCTGTTTTTTGGTTTGAGCTCGACCCTTTGAGTTGCAACCAGTTCAAAAGAGATATTCAGATGGCCAGTCCGTTAGAATTTTTACAGGAAGTGCGTGCCGAGGCGCGCAAGGTCACATGGCCGAACCGCCGCGAGACGATGATCACGACTGTTATGGTTCTGGTAATGGTGATGATCGCCAGCCTGTTTTTTCTGGCGGTTGACCAGTCCATCCATTTGATCTTGAGCCTCGTGTTGGGAATTGCCTGATGAGCATGAATTGGTACATCGTTCACGCCTATTCCAACTTTGAAAAAAAGGTTGCCGATAGTCTGAAAGAGCAGGCGGCGCAGCGCAACGTTACGCACAAGTTTGAAGAAATTCTGGTGCCGACCGAACAGGTCATCGAAGTGCGCCGTGGCCGCAAAGTGCCGACAGAGCGCAAACTGTTCCCGGGTTATGTTCTGGTAAAATGCGATCTCACCGATGATGTGTTCCACCTGATCAAGAACACACCGAAGGTTACAGGATTTCTGGGCGCTGATAATAAGCCGATGCGGATTTCGGAAGCGGAGGCAAACCGGATCAAGGGCCAGATCGCCGAGGGTATCGACTCGCCGAAGAACGCCATCCGGTTTGAAATCGGCGAGCAAGTTCGGGTTTCGGACGGACCTTTCGCGTCATTCAACGGACTTATTGAAGAAATTGATGCGGATCGTTCGCGTTTGAAAGTTGCCGTTTCCATTTTTGGACGTGCAACGCCGGTCGAACTCGAATATACGCAGGTCGAGAAAATTACCGGATAGGCCTGGTGGATTTTAGTGGAGCGAATTCTTACGAATGCGCTTTGGAAATTTTCTAGCGGAAATGGTTCCGCTTGAAAAATGTGGGAGACGTGCCGCGCCAGCCAGCGTGGTTATGTTGCACCACAAACTGCAACGGTTGCACCTTTAACGGGCGGCCCTATTTGGAGCAGAGAATATGGCAAAGAAGATCACGGGCTACGTGAAGCTTCAAGTGCCGGCTGGTGAGGCTAAGCCTTCGCCACCGATCGGACCGGCACTTGGTCAACGCGGCCTCAATATTATGGAATTTTGTAAGGGCTTCAACGCCAAGACGGCGCAGATGGAAAAGGGTTCGCCCATTCCGGTTGTCATCACCGTTTTTCAGGATCGTTCCTTCACCTTCGAAATGAAGCTGCCGCCAGTGTCATACTGGCTGAAGAAGGCGTCCGGCATCACCTCGGGTTCAAAAACTCCGGGTCGCGGCTTTGTTGGCAAGGTCACCAAGGCGCAAATCAACGAGATCGCATCGAAGAAGATCGTCGATCTGAACTGTTCAACCATTGAAGCTGCCGCTGCGATGATTGAAGGCTCCGCCCGTTCCATGGGCCTGCAGGTGGTGGCATAACATGGCGCACGGAAAACGTATTAAGAAAGCCCGTGACGGCGTTGTCCGCACCAAGCTTTACTCTATCGCTGAAGCGCTGAAGATGGTTCGCCAGAACGCCAGCGCCAAGTTCGACGAGACTGTTGAAATTGCCATGAACCTCGGCGTTGATCCGAAGCATGCTGACCAGATGGTTCGCGGCGTCGTCAATTTGCCGCATGGCACAGGCCGCGTTTTGCGCGTCGCCGTGTTTGCCCGCGGTGCCAAGGCTGATGAAGCCCGCGCAGCCGGTGCAGATATTGTCGGCGCGGAAGAGCTGGTGACCATCGTGCAGGGTGGAACAATCGATTTCGATCGTTGTATCGCAACTCCGGACATGATGCCGCTGGTTGGTCGTCTTGGTAAGGTGCTTGGACCGCGCGGTCTGATGCCGAACCCGAAGGTCGGCACTGTGACCATGGACGTTAAGGCTGCGGTTGCAGCGTCCAAGGGCGGCGCTGTTGAATTCCGCGTCGAAAAGGCCGGTATCATCCAAGGCAGCGTGGGCAAGGCCTCCTTTGGCGAAGCCAAGCTCGAAGAGAACATCAAAGCGTTTGTCGATGCTGTTGCAAAGGCAAAGCCGGCTGGCTCCAAGGGCACGTATTTGCAGCGCATTGCGCTCAGCTCGACCATGGGCCCTGGCGTGAAGGTTGAGATGGCGTCTGTAACCGGCGGCCAGAACTGATCTAATATCTTCAGCCCGGGCTCTTGCGCGGGCTGACTTTTGCTGATCGCGTTTGCATTTACTTTCAATTCGCATTTGAAGTCTATTTGACTTTCTTGCATTTTTGGGGTTGGCAAACTTGGATCAAGCGTCTAGATAAACGAGTGAAGCAGCGCGAGCGCGCCGTTTTTATCATTTGAAATTCCGCACAGGGTGATTTTGAGATATCAAGCGTTCTGATGTGGTGGATAGGCCGGCGGATCGGGGGTTAACCTCGTGTCCTGACCGGCTATGTCCTGTCCAAGA
>JANXSV010000186.1 GCA_025356505.1 Methylovirgula sp. | reverse complement strand
GCCCTGCATTTGCAGCCGGAGCTACATTAGATCCGAAAGACTTTGTAGGCATATCGTTTTGGTTTATATCGATGGCATTGGTCGCATCGACAGCGTTTTTCTTCCTTGAAACACAACGCGTTTCTGGAAAATGGAAAACTTCTCTTACAGTGTCGGGACTTGTGACACTGGTCGCAGCAGTACACTACTTCTATATGCGTGACGTCTGGGTTACGACGGGTTCAACACCAACCGTTTTCCGCTATATTGACTGGCTCATCACTGTACCACTGCTGATGATCGAGTTTTATCTGATCTTGTCAGCAATCACCAAAGTTCCAGGCGGTGTGTTTTGGCGCCTGATGATTGGTACACTCGTTATGCTCATCGGCGGTTATGTTGGTGAGGCCGGTTATGTCGGCGTTTGGCCAGCGTTTATTGTTGGCATGATCGGTTGGGCCTTTATTCTGTATGAAATCTTTGCCGGCGAAGCTGGCAAAATCAATGCAGAAAAAGCACCAGCATCCGTACAGGCGGCCTTCCGTTTGATGCGTTTGATTGTGACTTTCGGCTGGGCAATTTATCCTATTGGCTACTTTTTCGGGTATCTCACGGGTGCAAATCCCGCAGACAGCATGAAAGCTTTGAACGTCATTTACAATCTTGCTGACGTTTTGAATAAGATTGCCTTTGGCGTAATCATCTGGAGCGTTGCGGTTAGTGAGACTGACAACGCGGCCGTAAAGTAAAAAAGTGAGATCAAGTGCACCCGGCACTTCGCCCGGGTGCACTTCAAAAAATACCGGAAAGGTTAAAGTCCTCGTTTGGCGTTCTGTCAAAAAGAAGGACAAAGTCGGTGGGGGAACAATGCACGCACAAGCGGCAACAGAGAAGGTGTCAGAGCTTTCCAGACACGAACCGACTGTCTCTTCTGGCATCTCGACCTCGGACCCACTTTTGCCCGAAGTCGAAAATACCATGGCAGACCTTCTCGCCTTCAGTGCCGGACTTAACCCGTCAACAGCTCACGAAGCAGCGAATTATCACATCGCTTCGGGAGGCCAAAGGATAAGGGCTCGCCTCGCGCTTCATGTAGCGCTCTCTATGAAACTGTCTGCTCACGATGCGGTCGCCATAGCCTCGGTGGTAGAGCTCATTCATAATGCATCACTTGTGCATGATGACATCCATGATAAAGCCATTGAGCGCAGAGGCCAAAAATCTGTGTGGGCTTTGTATGGTCACAACGTTGCCATTTGCGCTGGTGACCTCTTGTTGTCTGCAGGTTACGCGGCTCTGACTTCGATGAGCGATGTTACCAAACTGCCTAAACTCCTAACCTTGGTACATACTTGCGTCTCGACGCTAGTTCATGGGCAGTGTTCTGAACATAGCGCTACAGCGATTATCCCTAGTTTTGATGATTACAAAGCAGTTGCCTCAGCAAAGTCTGGCGCACTGCTGAGATTACCTTTCGAACTTGTTTTTACTGCAGCAGATCGAGCGGACAGCGTTGAGCCAGCGGTCGCAGCTGCAAATGCTTTCGCGGTCGGGTATCAGATACTCGACGATCTCGCAGACGTTGATAGTGACAGCAATCGCGGCAAAGCAGCCAATTGCGCAAATGCGGTGCTCGTCCTGCGCGCAATTGGTGACAGCGACAGCGCCGAGCAAGTGGCGCTTGAAGCCGCCATGGAACATCTTAAATCAGCTGCCACGATAGCAGCTTCGCTTCCAAAGGCTTCGGGCTTCCTTTTGAAAAGCATGGCGCTCCAATTAGCCAGCCGAACTTAAATATGCGTAACACTAAGTCTGCTTTGGTTATTGGTGCAGGGTTCGGCGGCATGGCAGCAGCGTTAAGACTGCGCGCCAAAGGTTATGCTGTCACAGTCATAGACCGCTGCGCGGACGTGGGGGGCCGCGCCCAAGTTTTTGAGCGCAATGGCTTTCGCCACGACGCGGGGCCCACAGTCATTACCGCGCCTTTTTTACTGGATGAGCTTTTTGCGCTGTTCAACGAGAAGCTATCAGATCACATTTCGCTCGTGCCTCTTACGCCTTGGTACCGCTTTCGCTTTGCAGACGGCGATACGTTCGACTATGGAGGCACGATCGAGCAAACTTTGGCAGAGATTGAGCGCATAGAGCCCGGCGACAAAGAGGGTTATCTGGCCCTCCTTGACCACTCGAAGCGCATTTTTGATGTGGCATTCACGCAGCTTTCAGCGCGTCCGTTCGACCGCTTTGTGACGATGCTGCAGCAGATACCCAGCTTGGTACGGCTTCAGAGCTACAAAACGGTCTGGCAGTTGGTTTCGAAATATCTGAAAAATCCGAAACTGCGGCAGGCATTTTCTATCCAACCTCTGCTTGTAGGTGGAAATCCGTTTGACACAACAAGCATATATGGCCTGATTCACTATCTGGAACGTGCCTATGGAGTTCACTTCGCTATGGGGGGCACCGGAGCAATTACCCAGGCTTTAAAATCTCTCATGCTGAGGCAGGGCATCCGCCTACAATTCGGGACAACGGTGTCACGGATCATCATAGAAGACGGTTCAGCGACAGGGGTAACTCTCGAAGACGGCACACTTCTAACCGCTGATCTCATCATCTCCAATGCTGACCCTGCTCACGTTTACAAGAATATGGTTGAGAAAAAACAGCAGTCTGCTGCTGTAAAGCTAAAGCTGGGCGCAGCGCACTATTCTATGGGTCTGTTCGTCATTTTCTTCGGAACTACGCGCACATATCCAAAGGTTGCTCACCACACGATATGGATGGGAGGCCGCTATCGAGAGTTGCTCGAGGATATATTCAATCAAAAAATATTGGCCAAAGATTTTTCGCTATACCTCCATCGCCCTACCGCAACGGACGCAAGCTTTGCGCCAGAGGGTTGTGACAGTTTCTATGTCTTGTGTCCGGTTCCAAATCTGCTTGGCCATATCGATTGGGACGTACAAGGCCCGCGGCTTCAAGATCGTATCATTTCGGCGCTGGACGAAACGATCTTGCCGGGCCTAAAATCTTCAATAACATCTGACTTTTACATGACGCCTGAAAACTTCCGGAACGACTATCTAAGTGTCAACGGCGCGGGCTTTTCCATTGCGCCACTCTTTCGGCAATCCGCCTGGTTTCGGTTTCACAATCGGGCTGAAGGAATAAAAAACCTCTATCTCACTGGCGCAGGCACTCATCCAGGCGGCGGTCTGCCTGGCGTTTTGTGCTCTGCGAAAGTGGTTGATGCTCTTATTCCGTCGGCGGCACAGCTATGAGCGATGCCATCACCACGTCTTCTGAAACAGATTTCCAGCAAGCAAAAACTATTCTAGCGGCGAAAGGTAAGAGTTTTTATTGGGCTAGCCATTTGCTCAGCGATATCCATGCGAGGCGCGCAACCCGCCTCTATCGTTTTTGCCGATATTTGGACGACCTGGTTGACGAGGCGACCTCACCCGATGCCGCTAAAACCGCTTTAAAAAGCGTGGAAACAGCCGTCATTACGCGACGATCCGAAGACGCAATTGTAAATGATGCCCTTCAGTTGATTGATGAATGTCACATTTATAGAGAGGCGATACTTGAGCTCATTCGTGGCGTAGCATCTGATCTTGAGACAGTGCGAATTGCCGATGAGCCAGAGTTGCTCAGATACTGCTTTCGAGTAGCGGGGACGGTCGGTATCATGATGTGCGCCGTCCTCGATGTCCGAGATCCAGTTGCCATGCCTCACGCGATTGATCTTGGGATAGCCATGCAACTCACCAACATTTGCCGGGATGTGAAGGAGGATGCAAATCTGGGGCGAAGGTATTTGCCGGCCAGCTTGGTGGGAGATGTAGACCCAAGTGCGTTAAGGTCACCCGCACCGCAAGGAACTCCCAGAATCGAAGCGGCTTTGGCGAGGCTGTTGGAAATGGCGGAAAATTACTATTCGAGTGGCATGGCGGGTTTGGCTTTTCTGCCGCTAGGGGCACGCAGCGGAATTGTCGTTGCATCGCAGATATATCGGCAGATTGGCGTCCAGTTAAAAGCAAATCATTTTGCCTACTGGAAGGCACGCACAACCGTATCCTCGCGGTCAAAGGCGATGATTACGGCGCGTTCGCTCGCCATGTCTGTCTGCACGCCGTCTTTCTGGCATGTTCAAGCAGAACACGATGCAAAACTCCATCGGGATCTCGCAGGTCTTCCATGTGCGCATGTCGTGGAAATTGGATCGCATGGATAGTTCACTCCCCACGTCCACAAAGGTAGACCTAATTATTATCGGCGGTGGTTGCGCCGGACTTTCTCTGGCGACGCAGTTGGCCGCTAGGCAGTCGCTCCAACTTTCGGTTTTGGTGCTCGAAAGCCGTACTGAATATGAAAACGACCGAACTTGGTGTTTTTGGCGGGATGAGAAGCTGAAATTTGACCATATGGTTGAAAGTCAATGGAACAAAGTTCAAGTTAAGTCTTTAACCGCTGCAACGACGATGGACTGCCGTGATGCGCCCTATCAACTTATGCCATCGTCTGCATTCTACACAGCTGCCGAGGCATCGATCGCTGCCTGTCCGCAAATTCGGCTCCTCAAATCTGTTTCAGTTTTAGATCAGCCACGGCGCATCGAGGGTTCCTGGCACCTTAAGACGGATCGAGGAGATTTTCAGGCGTGCATGGTTGTTGACTCCCGGCCATCCACTGACCTGCGAGAGCGTGATAGTCGAATGTGGCAGTCATTTTACGGCCAAGAAATCGAATGCGATTCAGATATTTTCGACCCAACTGTCGCAACTTTGATGGATTTTACTGCATATTTGACTGATACGATACGATTTACATATGTCCTGCCCTCTTCAAGCCGACGGGCGCTGGTGGAACATACCGTGTTTTCAACCAGCCCAAAAAGCCGGGATAGTCTCAAGGCCGATTGCGACAAAGCAGTCAAAAGCCGCGTAGCAGGCCGAGGTTTTCAAATAATACGCTCTGAACACGGCATACTTCCTATGAGTGCTTCGGAACCCATTTGCGAAAAAAGCGGTACCTATGTGCGCGTAGGACTTCACGCAGGGGCTGCACGTCCCAGTACCGGGTATGCCTTTCAAAGAATTCAGCGATGGGCCGCTTCGTGTGCCGCGCAACTCGCTGAGGGTGGTCTGCCAACCATGCACCCACGGGATCCTGTCTTTTTGAGCTGGATGGATAATCTTTTTCTGTCGGTATTAGCGCGGCACCCGGCGCTTGCGCCGGATTTATTTTACAGTGTGTTTAAAAACACGAAACCAAAGCGGCTCATCCGGTTCATGAGCGACAACCCGTCGTTTTTGGATTGCCTTTCCATCGTGCTGGCCTTGCCTGCGCGGCCATTCCTCAGCGAATTGCGGAGGAAAGTTTTGAGTGTTTTCTCAATCAGTGTTGAACGGTCGACGCGATGAATGCATTCCGTATCCAAGGCGTACTTTTCAGCATCTTGGCGCTTGGCACAGCTTTATCATCATTGCTGTTCGCTCGGCTGAGCCCCCAAACAGAGTTGATTATCTTAGCAGTGCTCATCGTTACACTTGGCGTCCCGCACGGGGCACTCGACACCATTTTTGCAAAACAAATTTACAATACCCGTACCCCATTGCAGTGGACGGTGTTTTCAATCGTCTATCTTTGCCTTGCCTTAGTCGTAGTCGGCATTTGGCTGCTTTCACCTTTTGTTTTTCTGTGCGGATTTTTGCTGATATCGATGGCTCACTTTTCCGGCGATCTTGCGGGAGGAACACCGTGGCCAGTGCAAGTCGTCTATGGAGGCGCAATTCTGATTCTACCCCTGACGCTGCATTCAGAGGAGGTTTCGCAACTTTTTACACTTCTGGGCGGCAGCTCTGCCGCCCATTCCGTGACTTTCGGTCTTAAATTATTGTCATGGCCCTGGTTGTTCGCATGCTGCGTCTCCATTGCAGCCGAACTTAAAATTGATAAATTCACCGCTTTCGAACTGGCTGCGCTTACTCTTTTAGCCGTAGCTGCCCCCCCCCTGATTGCGTTTACGGTCTTCTTTTGCACCATGCACAGTGCCCGCCATGTGATGCGAACACTAAAATTGGCAGGCAATGCATCGCCAACGTTTTTATCATTGGCGGCCACCGTGCCCATGGCTGGTGTTTTGGCCCTCTCCCTCATATCTTGGAGATACTTTCCCGAATCTTCCATCGACAGTCGAATTGTACAATTCATCTTTGTAGGACTCGCCGCTCTGACTGTGCCGCATATGGCGCTAGTGGAACAGGCTAGGGTTTCAGGCTGGATGAAGGCAGAAATTCATGGATGATGATCGCGCCCAAGCAAAACTAGATCAGCTCGAGACAGTGCTCCGCCGTGACGTGGCTACGCGTTACACCAGCACCGGCTTCGAAACGATCAGGTTCGCACACAACGCCCTGCCCGAAGTGGACTTTGCCGCCATCGACTTGAGTTGCACGTTTCTTGGGCGCAAATGCCGCGCGCCCTTATTGATCAGTTCTATGACCGGGGGGCCAAGCCGAGCCGAGGCTATAAACACGACGTTGGCCGAGGTCGCCCAATCACTTGGCCTCGCCTTCGCGGTGGGTTCCCAACGCATTGCTTTAGAGACAGCAAATGCGTCTGGATTTAGCAAAGACCTGAGGCGGCGAGCTCCTGACGTCCCTATTCTTGCAAATATCGGGGCCGCGCAGTTGCATGACTGGAAGGGCGTAGAGTATCTCAATCGCGCCATAGACATGATAGAGGCTGATGCCCTGATAATTCACTTGAACCCTCTGCAGGAAGTTCTTCAAGACAATGGCGACCGAAATTGGAAAGGTGTCCTTAACCGCATAGAAGAGGCGGTAACAGCCCTTCCTTGCCCCATTGTTGTCAAAGAAATAGGTTGCGGCATATCCGCTGCCGTGGCTGTCAAATTGAACGCGGTGGGCGTCAATATCATCGATATTGCCGGCGCTGGCGGCACGAGTTGGGCTGCAGTGGTGGCTGAAAGTGCATCACCTCAAAAATCCCGTAACATCGCGGAAACGTTCCGGGACTGGGGCATACCCACTGCTCAAGCCATAAGAGACGCGCGCGCCGCCCTACCACATATATCCTTGATTGCTTCGGGCGGGATGCGCAACGGCTTGGACGCCGCGAAGGCTTTGAGGCTCGGTGCAAATATGGTCGGATTTGCCGGGTCAATTTTGGAGCAAACCCTACAAGGACGGCTGGGTTTACAGGTTCAATTTGAGGCTATCATTGAAGAATTACGGGTTACTGCTTTTTGCACCGGATCTCAAAATCTAGATCAGCTCAGACAGGCCCCGCTGCTCATCGATAGGCACTGTTAGAGGAAAATCAGGCTGCCTGGCTGATGGCATGGCGATAAGATCGTGGCCATGGCTGAACCCCGCATATTTCGTTATGCCAAAACTTCGCCTGAGATCATCCGTCCGGCAGTGATGATGTATGTCCGATACCCATTGTCCTTGCGCAATGTCGAGGATTTGCTGCACGAACGGGGTATCGAAATTGCTTACGAATCGGTGCGCTTCAATTTGGTCTGTGACTGTTTTCTACCCACCACAGGCCAAATACCTCAACCGACAATTACCAAGCGTTCCATCGACGACACGATCCATATCAATCGCTTTTGCCCAAATTGGACTGTGCTCCTTGTAAGCATGGAAGGCCAAGATAAGTTTCAATGATGGTGTTGCAGCTCATCCTTTGTCTTCCAAGTTCTTGTTTTGCCGGATCGCTTGGGTTGGGAAAACGGCGGTTGTTGCTTTTTTTCCACCCATGGCAGGAGCTTCAGTGGCTGTTTCTCAAGATGATCGGTAACATTGGGCAATTTATTTATAAATTGCAGAGCTTCTTCCAAGCGTAGGCTTCACTGTAACGTTCGTCTGTCTCCGATTCACCGCCATGGCCTAACAAATCAGCTCGAACCTCTTTGTCGACCAGATTGTGTTTTAAGCTTGAGGCAAATCCATGCCTAAGTGAGTGAATAACTAGGTTCTTTTTACCTCTATCCAACCCCTTGAGAAGGGGGGCAAATTCGTCGTACAGCCGATCGCCTGCAGGCGATTGACTTGTTCCCGAATGAAGATCAGGGAAAATGCGTTCATATCCCAATTCTTTGATTCGATTGCAATATTCGAGAAACCCCAATCTGATCAATTCCGAATGGATCGGCATTATTCTAACTGACTGCGGGTTTTTCAGACGGCGAATGTCACTAAAATCCAAACTCAGATATGGCTGCTTGCCACTCTCCTGGATCAAGTCATCCACATGCAGTCCGCATATTTCTTCGCGGCGTGCGCCACTATAATTCAGGAGCAGGACAGCAAAGTACAATGCTCTATGATAAACGACTTTGCCTGCATTACTCGGCTTTTGCCAAGATTCGCAGCCGGTAAAAGGCGGCGTCTGAAACACCTGTCTCATCAGATCCGGTGTCGCTTTGGCGCGCTGATCACGAGGGCGAGTGTGAGTTGTGTTTCTTGCGCGAAGTTCTCCGGTCAAAAGTGGCTCTGAAAATTTAGAGCCCTGGCTGGGAATATATTTGATGAGCTGGTTTAAGAACGTCAGGTGACGATTAAGCGTAGCTGCTTGAATTCCGCGTTGAGACTTATCCTTGCCTTGAGCAATCTTGCGCAATACCGCTATGCTTTTATCGTGATCACTCGCACTTTTGCCGTAATGCGTATAAATCTCAAATTGCAGAAAATTGACAAATTGCGCCAGGTGTTTCTGACCTATCTGGCTAACAGAGCTAATTTTGCATTCTTCTGTCAGAAATTTATCAAACAGCCCAAATGAGCTGGCCGCCTGACGGCAGGATTTGTTGTCCCAACTCCTTTCTTTTTGTCGCTTGCTTTCAAGAGATTTTCCAAGCTCTTTAATGCCGCAAGAACCATTTTGCGGTTGTGAATTGCCTTGTGGCAAAGTCACGGAATTTGAAGAAGGATTTGCTGGTGGTGGGGCCGAATTGACAAAATTTGGCAAGTCATCTTCGTTTTTTAGCATTGTACCATTGGTGATCGCACATTCCGGTTCAACCGTTTCTATCGGTGAAGATTGAGTTTGTTCATTCGTTGCTTTTGCTTCTGGAATTTCAGAATTTTGATTGTGCGGCTTTAGATCATCGCGACCTGACAAAGGTCGTATGTGCCCGCTCCCAAAAACATCGGAAAAGACAAATTCAGGGAGGCGCTCATCGATCGCATATTTCCCAGCCATCTCACGCGCAACTGGTGCAATGTCACATAGCACCCGAGCATCATTGTCTACTGCCGCCTCATAATTGGCGGCCATATATTTCACAAAAACGCTTCGTTCACCTGCAAATAACCGCAATAGTCCCTCAGGATTTTTCATCGGCTTACCGTTGTTTCGATCGAGCACCCATTGCTGGACAATCGGAAATTTAATCATGTCAACGCCGTCAAAATTTGGTGTCAAAAAGCGCTTAATGATGCCGTGTCCCATGCGATGCTTGACCTTATCGCGTTCGAAATCGGTTAAGTTCTTGTTCCGCAGTTCTAAGTCAATTTCAGTGGTATAGGCGCAGTCAGAGCCATATCTTTCGGCCAATTCATAGAGCGCGCCAAAAATGCGAAACTCGCCAGCACGGTGTTTAAACATGTGTTTGTGTGAACTAAAACGGCTAGGAAGAGGCAAAGTGAGATCTTGGTATAGCCGTATAATATCCAGCTGCTTGTAACTTTTGCGATACGTTTCAAGTTTTTCTTGAAAACGCTGTTTAACCACTTCTGCTCTTTCCACACTGACACTCATATCGTGCTCCAACTCTAACGCAAACACACCCATATGAGCCGCCAGATACTTGGCGGCTTTCGGCTCCTTTGTCCCTAAGCTCATCGCCACAACGATTCGTTGCTTGGTTACCGAGCATGAGACCGATTTGCGCCACCAATAGATGGCACCACGACGATAAAAATGGGAACAAATTGGCAACTTACAACCCCCATCAATTTGGGTTGCGCGCAGCGCCAACAACTCCTCTGCACACTCACTGGTACAATCCGATGTACACTAGTACATTTTGATTCCCAGTCAGGAGGAATACGTCAGCAATATCAATGTCTTAGATAAAACTGGCTGGGGCGGGAGGATTCGAACCTCCGCATACCGGAATCAAAATCCGGTGCCTTACCGCTTGGCGACGCCCCAATGTGCTTAAAAGCGCTCAAGCTATAGTGTGCGTCTTGGCGTCCCGCAACTGCTTTGGTGACAGATTGACGAAAATGCCGCGGTTTTGCCAGCATGCGCGCCGCAAGACGGATATAAGCGCAGAGCAATAGCTTTATTCTTGCCGATTCGGGATAGTGATGACGATACGAGCATTTATTTCAGGTTGCGTCGGGCTGGAACTCACCGGCGAAGAGGTCGCCTTTTTTGCAGAAATGCAACCTTGGGGTTTGATTCTGTTCAAGCGGAACGTCGAGTCTCCTGCGCAAGTAAAGGCGCTCACGGCGGCATTCAGGACGGCAACCGGCAGGACAGATGCGCCTGTGCTTATCGATCAGGAAGGCGGGAGGGTGCAACGTATGGGCCCGCCGCACTGGCCCGCCTACGCGTCGGCTGCCGCCTTCAATGCGCTGCCCGGCAATG
>JANXSV010000126.1 GCA_025356505.1 Methylovirgula sp. | reverse complement strand
CCAGAAATACGCGTGATCTGCAAGAGGCAGTGATGTCTATACGCATGATGCCTATGGACTATGTTTTTTCCCGTTTCCCGCGAATGGTGCGTGACCTAGCGAGCAAACACGCGGCCCTTTTGCCTCTGCTGTCGAAGGGATGGCAAAGGCTTGAGCCAACTGCGGGCGTAAAGCCTTGGACCGACGAGCAGTCAGACATATTGTCATCTTTCAAATTCGACTAGGCATGCAAATTTTAGCGGCATGAAAAGCCTCGAGCGCTTGAGCAATGCTCATCAGCCCGGTCGTTGAACAGGCCGGAAGCGAAAGGCCATCGCCGAGCGATTTAAAAAAGCGGCCTTGGATATGCTGCGGCGATGACCTTTACAGCGCATGACAGTTTCGTTAAACGTTGCCTGCAATAAGCCTCGGCCAATTTGTCCGGGGCTTATTCCATTTTAGAGTGCAGACGAGCCCGAAGGCGATACTAAATGGCAAATGTGGTTGTGGTAGGCGCGCAGTGGGGCGACGAGGGCAAAGGCAAAATCGTCGATTGGCTTTCCGTCGAAGCCGATGTGGTGGTTCGCTTTCAGGGCGGGCATAACGCAGGGCACACGCTGGTTATCGATGGCAAAGTGTACAAATTATCGCTTTTGCCATCCGGAATTGTACGCTCCGGAAAGCTCTCTGTCATCGGCAATGGCGTTGTGGTCGATCCGCACCATTTTGTGGCCGAAGCAGCAAAGCTTCGGGCCCAGGGCGTAGATGTGACCCCCGAAACGCTCAAGTTGGCTGAAAATGCGCCGCTGATTCTTTCCTTGCACCGCGAACTTGATGCCCATCGCGAAGGCGCAAGTTCAGATGCAACGAAGATTGGAACTACTAAACGTGGCATCGGGCCAGCTTATGAAGATAAGGTTGGTCGCCGCTCGATCCGGGTCATGGACTTGGCCGAGCCGGATACGCTTGACGAAAAAATTAACCGCGCTCTCGCTCATCACAATCCACTTCGCAAAGGCCTTGGCCTGTCACAGATCACAACCGCCGAGGTTCGGGCGGAATTGATGGCGGTGGCAGCTGAGATTCTGCCCTTTATGGCCGCCACTTGGGACCTTCTCGACGGTTTGCGCCGCGCCGGAAAACGGATTTTGTTTGAAGGCGCTCAGGGTGCTTTGCTGGATGTCGACCACGGCACCTATCCCTACGTTACGTCTTCCAACACCACTGCAGGTTTCGCAGCCACAGGCTCAGGCTTGGGTCCCAAGGCTATCGGCTATGTGCTTGGCATTGCAAAAGCCTACACGACGCGCGTAGGCGGGGGCCCGTTTCCCACCGAGCTTTCTGACGCTACGGGACAGTTGATTGGTGAACGCGGACATGAGTTTGGCACAGTCACGGGACGTCCCCGGCGCTGCGGATGGTTTGACGCCGTTCTTGTGCGACAAACCGTAAAAACCTCAGGCATTGACGGGATTGCACTGACAAAGCTCGATATCCTCGACGGATTTAAAGAAATCAAAGTTTGCACACACTATCGGCTAGACGGTGAAATCATAAATCGGCTTCCGGCAAGCCAAGCGGCGCAGGCGCGGGTTGAACCCATCTATGAAACCATTGAAGGCTGGGAAGGGACGAGCGCGGGGGCCCGCTCCTGGTCAGAGCTGCCGGCACAGGCCATCAAATATGTCCGCCGGATTGAAGAATTGATTGGGGCTCCCGTAGCGCTTTTGTCGACAAGCCCGGAACGTGAGGATACTATCCTCGTACATAACCCGTTTCAGGATTGATCTGTGCGCTGCAACTAATGTATTAGGACGCGATGGCAGAGTATTACCCGCTGATTGCAAAGGCTGTTTCCAGCCTTCCAAATTCCACACCTGAAACGCGTCTGGCGATCTACGATCGCGCCAGAAATGCATTGGTGCGCCAATTGCGCAGCATGGATCCTCCTGCTCCAGAAGAAGATATCTCGCGCGAGACAACTTCGCTCGACGATGCGATAACACGGCTCGAGCGAGACCTTAGCCCTGTCGATGCGCCACTCTCTCAAGCTGCCGCGCCAGTCGCTTCCCCGCCGGCAAAGCGTGCCATCCCCGAATGGACACCGAAAAAACTCGCCAGTGCGCCGGTCCCGGACGTTCAAAAAAATCAGCCCACAGTAGCCTTAAACCCCTCAGAAGCAGACGACCTCAAAGCGGTCTCATCTCCGATACTGCCACCACGGCCCAAAGTTGAACCAGAACAGGCGGTCGACCCGATCCGATCCGTTTCTGACTCGGCACGTCCAAATGCTCCGATAACTGCTCCTAGTCGCAAAGCCAACACGCGGCCGTGGATTCTCGGCGGCGCAGCATTGCTGGTTGCTGCGGGCGTTGCCAGCGCGGCTATATGGCTGAAGGCCAACCCGGACGGCAAATTTGTGAAGCCGAAAGCCGAACAGACGGCTGCGGTTGAAGCAAAAGCGCCCGGCAAGGCTGACATTCGAATTTCCGGGTCAGCTACGCCGCCGCCGGTGACCAATATCGTTCCAGCCAAACCCAATGTGGTTGTTGCGCCGAGCGCGGCGGGCTCGCCGATAAAGGATGCTGCGCCCAAAGATCCGGCCAAGGACCCGGCACCGGCCGCAACTTCTACCCAAACGACAGCCGCAGTTACAGCACCGTCGGCACCTGCTCTTGCCGCGGACTCTGCTCCCAGTATACCCGTGGCTCTTCGGGCGGCGCTATTACTGGCAACGCCGGATGACCAGGCTAAATTCAAAACGTTCCTCGGAACGGTTATCTGGAGCACTCTCACTAAGCCTTCGGCCGCAGGCGTGATTTCTGTGGTGCATGCCGATGTGGCGATACCGGATGCGCAACTGAATTTCGGGTTTAATCTGCAAAAGAATGATGATGCCAATTTTCCGGCATCGCACATGATCGACGTAAAATTTACACCGGACTCAACAAGCCCGATCACCGCGATAAAGGACGTTCGTCTGCCGGAGATGCGGCAGGAGGACGCCGCTATAGGGGAGCCGTTGCGTGGTGGCGTTGTGCCGATCACAGCTTCTGCCTATCTCATCGGACTGTCTAAGGTCGACCGCGATCAAACCCGCAATATCGAACTGCTGACCAGCCGGAACTGGATCGATATCGCATTTTTGCTAGCTGATGGGCGGGAGGCAAAAATTACCTTTGAAAAGGGCGTGCCCGGCGATCAGGTTCTGAAGACCGTGCTCAAGTAAAAGAGCCGCGGACGGCTCTTT